>NZ_JBHVFE010000324.1:0-10401 GCF_042801945.1 Kitasatospora sp. NPDC057542 | reverse complement strand
GGCGTCAGCCGGGGGAGGAGTCACGTTGACGGCGTCGACGAGGTTGAGCGCCTTGAGCAACTGGGCGAGCTCGGTGCGGGTGGCTCCGGCGGCGACCGTGCGGGTTGTCACTGGGGCCCGCTTGGATGGTCGGCATGACCGTCAACGATGTCGCCCGTTCTCTGCCCGATCCCGACGTCCTGCGGGACCACTGCCGTGCCTTGGCGATGCTGGATGCGATCCTCAGTCCCGATTGGTCCTCGCGCTACTACTCGTTCGACACGCGGTGGTCCCGGACAGAGGAGATGGCGTCGATGCGCAACGGTTCGGGGGATGAGTACTCGATCGTCTTCGCTCCGGCCGGTGTGTACCTCCGGGGATTCGACCACGAGTCGCCGATGAGCCCCTACGCCGAGGACGGAGTGTGGCCGGGCGTGGTGGACTCTGTTCCCGAAGAGTTCCGGTCGTGCGTCGAGGAACCCGTGTTCAACGACGACGGCATACCGACGGTGACGGCCTGCCTGTGGCGTAGGACGACTGATGAGAGTTGGCAGACGGGGAAGATCGACTTCCCGGAGGGCCGTGTCGACCCCGACGGGGCCGACTGGCTGTTCCGGCTCCTCACCGACCGGTCTCCGGAGGCGTACGCGAGCTTCGCCGTCGACTACTACGAGGTACCAGTCGATCTGGATACCGTCCGGCACATCTGTGCCCTGAGGCCGCTCACCGATGACGTGATCCGTGCCCTCGACGCCGAGCTGACCCTCACGGACCTTGCCGAGGACATCGCCGAGATCGGCTACCCCACGACGTAGGGAAACACCTCGTTCGACGGGCCGAAGACGGTCGACGGTCGTCCCGACCGGGAACCGGGCCGGTCACGGTCGGGCAGCGGCGGTCGGTGTCACGAGCCGACCGGGGTGGCGGCCAGCAGGCGGTGGCCGAGATCGGTGGTGGTGTGGCGTACGGTGCGGCCGGTGCGGTGGGTAGTGACCAGGCTGGCGGCGCGCAGGGCGGCCGCGTGCTCGGAGGCGGTGGACTTGCCGACGCCGAGGCGGCGGGCGAGCTCGGTGGTGGTGGCGCTGCCCTGGACCGCGCGCAGTGCGCGGGCCCGTCCGCGACCGACGAGTACGGTGAGGGCGTCCCGTTCGGGTGGGGCCGTCGGCGAGGAGGCGGCGCGGTAGGCGATGGCGGCCTGCCGGGAGGCGGCGACCGATGGTGAGGACGATCGAGTCGGCGCCGGCGAACGGGCTGGGCATGAGCAGCAGGCCGTGGCCGGACAGGTCCACGGTCGACTCCTCGGGGTCCTGCCTGCCGCAGCCGTGGAAGGTGATGGTCAGCGCCCTTCGCGCCGAGCGAGTACGCCGTCCGGCTCGACCGGGACGCGCCGCCGCTCGCCGTGGTGACCGCCGTCCGCACTCATCCGGCCCCGCCCGGTGGTGCCCTCCTGTGCCGACTGGCCTGCCCGCAGTCTGCGCACCACACGGCTGGGCCGCTCGCCGCCCGTTCAGCTACCGGTCTTCGCCGGTCCGCCCAACGCGCGGGCGAGGAGACGGTACGACCAGCTGGCCGCCCGGCACCACGCCCACGCCGTGCCACCGAGCGCCCGGTACCAGGCGATGCCGAACGGGAGGGCGATGGCGAACCAGGACGGGGGTGCCAGCTCGCCAGGCCTCCGGGCACCCTCGCGCGCCCAGCGGCGGCACCGTTCGACGCCCCGGCGCGTCCAGGCGGCGCGGCGTTCGGCGCGCCCGGACCAGCGGGTGGAGGCCCGCAGCAGCGCGGAATTCCAGCTGCTGCGGAGGCGTGCCATCGCATGCCTCCTCTCCTGCGGTCCCCTCAGCTCCCCAGGCGTGCCGCCAGCTGCTCCGGGAGGGCGTCGCGGTTCGCCCGGGTGAGGGGGAGGACCTTGACGTCGGTGCGGCGCTTGAGGGCGTCGGTGAACGGGCCGTGCTGCGCCTGGACGGTGGCCACGACGTCGACCTCGGCGGCGAACACGGCCCGGACGGTCTCCTCGAACGGGCGGTACGCCAGCTCCATTCGCCCGAGCTCGTCGATGAGCACGAGGGTTCGCGCCGACCACACCAGGGACGGCAGGGCCAGGCGCTCCATGACCCGCAGGTCGACGCCGTACCGTCCGACCCGTGGCGGGCCCGGAAAGTCGACATGGGCGAGCACGGCCCGTTCGCCCGCAAGCGTCTCCAGCGCGAATCCGACCCGGCTGCCGTCCGTACGGATCTCCTCCGTGGTGAAGCCGGAGGTCTCCCGGGCGGGCAGCAGCGCCGCGAGTCGGCGGATCGCGGTGGTCTTCCCGCTGCCGGGGCGCCCCTCCAGCAGGATCCTGGTCGGCATCTCGGACTCCGTATCGGGCGGTCGAGTGGTGGCCGGCCCCCGGTGACCAGCATGTCCCCCCGCGCGCCGGGGCCGCAACGCCGTTCGGCGGTGCGGGCGGGGCCGGTCGGCCCTCGCGGGGCGCGGCGTGGGCGCGGAGGCCGGAGAGGCAGCACGGCGACGGCCGAGGAGGCGACATGCCCGGCGTCCACCCGCCGTGGGACAGCGCCGAGGCCTCGCCGGCCGACGGCACGACCGTGGAGCTTCGGCCGCTCGGGCCGGAGGACCATCGGGCGGTCCTCGACCTGCACGCCGCCGGGATGTCCGAGGAGAGCCGTCGGATGCGGTTCTTCGGGGTCAGCCGGAGTGCCCGATACAGTCGGCGAGGCGGACTGCGAGCTGCTGGACGAGCCGCCGGGAACGGCCGACGAGCCGCTTGCCCGTGATTCGTCCGCCTGACGTCGGGTCCAGTCAGCGGATCAGCACCCGCTCGCCCGAGCGCGGGACCACAGCCGTCCAGCCGAGTTCGCGGTCGATCCGGTCGCGCAGCGCCTGACGCCCACGACCCGGCTGAGGCCGTCCTCGCCTTCGCCCGGCGAGCCGCGCTGGGCTCGGGCGCTCCGCTGCGGGCCGTCCACGCCTGGACCCCGCCCGGGAGCCGGCGGTCCCGCTCAGCCGCCGACCGGTCCCTGCTCGCCGAAGCGGAGGAGGGCGCCCTGGTCGAGCTGCTGGCGCACGACCCGGAGCCGATCGCCGTCCCGGACGTCCGGCGCGCCCGCCCCGCCGACGCGCTGGTGAGCGCCGCCCGCTCCGCCGGTCTGCTGGTGCTCGGCCGCACCGGCCACCGCCTCGGTCCCGTCACCCGGGCGGTGATCCGCCACGTCTGGTGCCCGGTAGCCGTCGTCCCGCGCGGCTGCCCCGGTGCGTCTGCGTCCGGATCCTGATCCGCCTCGGCTACGGCCCCGAGGGCGCCGTGACGCCCCGCCTCGCGGCCGGGGACGTGCTGGATCCTGATCAGTCTCGGTCTTCGCCCGCCGAGCCGGCGATCAGCCACTCGAAAGCGGAGCGCGCCACACCACCTCGGTGCCGCCCCCGGGGCGGGTGCGGGCGGTGAAGGTGCCGCCCGGGGCGGCGGCGAGGTCGGAGAGGTCGGCGAGGCCGCTGCGGCGGCCGTGACGTCGAACAGGCCGGGCATCCGTGGGGCGGGGTGAAGTCGCTGCTGCCGCGCTTCGCGGTCGGGCAGAGATTGCCGAACTCCTTGTCCCGGATCCGGATCGGCACCCCGGGAAGCTTCGCGTCGGCGGGTCGCCGGGAAGTTGTAGGAGGCCGGGTGGCCGGAGATCCGGGTGGGCCGCAGCCCCCTGGCATGCCTCCCAAGGGCCGTGCAGCCGCGTGCTGCCGTGCCTTGTGGATGGTGGGAGTCTGGTGGGGTGGGCGCTCCGCTGGAGGTGCCGCGTGTCGGATGCCCGGATCACCGACCTGTACGAGGTCATGATGGCCCACTCGTACCTGGCGGAAGGCATGACCGCTCCCGCCACGTTCAGCCTTTTCGCACGGAAGCTGCCGGTCGGTCGCGGCTTCCTCGTCGCGGCGGGCCTTGAACCGGTCCTCGACCACCTCGCGCAGGTGCGGGTCGACGAGGAGGACGTGGCGGCATTCGCCGCCGCGCTCGGCCGCCCGTACCGTGACGTGGAGCCGCTGCTCGGGCTCGGCTTCAGCGGCGAGGTGTGGGCCGTGCCGGAGGGGCGGATCGTCCTGGCTGACGAGCCACTGCTGGAGGTGACCGCTCCGCTGCCGGAGGCACAGATGGTGGAGTCGTTCCTACTCAACCAGGTGTGCCACCAGACCGCTGTGGCGTCCAAAGCCGCACGCTGCGTGCTCGCCGCCGCAGGGCGACCGGTGGTGGACTTCTCGCTGCGACGCACCCACGGCACGCAGGCGGGCGAGCAGGCCGCCCGCCTGGGCGCCATGGTGGGATTCGCGGGCACCAGCAACGTGGCCGCCGCCCACGCGTACGGGTTGCGCGCGGTCGGCACGATGGCGCACTCGTACATCGAGGCGTTCGGCGACGAAGCCGCAGCGTTCCGGGCCTTCGCCCGCTCCCACCCCGGACCGGTGACGTTGCTGGTCGACACCTACGACACCGAGGCCGGGGTGGCGGTCGCGGCTCGAGTCCTGCGGGAACTCGGGCTGCACGAGGGCTGCGCGATACGGCTCGACAGCGGGGACCTCGGCGCGCTCGCGGTTGCGGCCCGGAGGATTCTGGACGCCGCCGGGCTGCCAAGCGTGCGGATCACGGCCAGCGGTGGCCTCGACGACTACGCCATCGACCAACTGGTCCGCGCCGGAGCACCGATCGACCTGTTCGCCGTCGGCACGCTCGTCGGGGTATCGGCGGACGCACCGTACCTGGACGCCGCGTACAAGCTGGTGGAGTACGACGGGCGGCCGATGATGAAGCTGTCCACGGCCAAGGTCACCGAGCCCGGTGCCAAGCAGGTCTTCCGCGGCCCGGGCTTTGCCGACACGGTCGCGCTGCGCGACGAGCCCACGCCGCCCGGGACCCGCCCGCTGCTGGAACAGGTCATGGCAGGCGGGCGCCGAACCGGCCCGCCGCGTCCGCTCACAGAGGCCCGCGCCGCCTTCGGGGCCGACCTCGCAGAGCTACCCGCCAACGCCCGCCGCCTCGCGGACCCCCAACCTCCGGACGCAGTGAGCTCGGAGCGGCTTCGCCGGCTCACCGCCGACGTCCGGCGCCGGATCGAGGAGCGGCTTCGGAGCGAGGAGCGGCTTCGGAGCGTCGAGGCGGCAGCTCCGGGCACACGGGCAGACTGACCCGCACGCCCACCACCAGGGGATCAACCATCGCTCCTCCTGCCCCCAGGACGTCCGCTCCCGGCAGGATGCCGTTCCTGGGCTTCGGGCCCATCGCAGCCGAGCCACCCGGCCGCCTCGGCCAAGCGCCCGAAGCGACGCGGACGGACGTCCCGCGCGGAAGACCGTTTCCTTCACCCCTCTCCAGGCCCCGCCTCACGGGCGCAGCCTGCCGCAGGAAACCGGTACACCGACCCCGCAGCCGCTTGATCGTCACGAGCTCACGCTGCGGCGTGACGGAGAGCCGCCGCGCGGCTCCTGCCGGGCTAACGCCGGTGGCCGCCGATCACGGCACTGCCCATGCTCGAACGGAAGGCCCGCGTGCCTACACCGGCCACCGGCCGTCGCCGCAGGGGCACGCCATGACCGAAGGACCCCGCCATGGAAATGCCCGTCATCACCGGATGCGCGGTCGAAGGCTGCGCCTACAACCAGGACCTCGCCTGCCACGCCCTGGCCATCACCGTCGGCGACGCCCGCCACGCGCACTGCGACACCTACCTGCAGGCCCCGCCCAAGGGCGGCGATCCCTCCGCCAACGGCAGGGTCGGCGCGTGCAAGATGTCCGACTGCCGCCACAACGTCGGCCTGGAGTGCCGCGCCGCGGGCATCGCCGTCGGATTCCACCAGGCCGACATCGACTGCCTGACCTACGCACCCGCCTGACCTGCGCCACGCCTTGCCCCAGTCGAGTCGAGAGGGAAGTACTGTTGCGCATCACCGACGCCCGCACGGGAGAGCACGCCGAGATCCGTCCGCGCCGGGCCGGACTCCTGCGCGTGGCCGTCGCCGTCGGCGTGCAGGATCACCGGTTCGACCTCGCGGACCTGCGCGCCCTGCTCGCCGGCGACGTGCTGGCCCGTACCTGCGAGGTCCAAGGCGTGCAGGTGTTCATCGAACTCGTCGTCCCGGACAGTTCCGACGACCAGGTCCGGACCTTGTTGAGCGCCGCCGACCAACTCGGTATCCATCCACCCGCCCAGCTGAGCACGTGCCATGAGGCGGACGATGGTGGCCGAGTGGCGGCCGACGTGGTCGTCACCAGCCGCCCGCACCGCCGGCCCGGCACACGGTCCCCAGTCGTCCTGGTCACCGGACCGGTGTCCGCGGAGCTTTCGAACGGCAGCCTGGAGCTGCCCGCAGACCTGTCGGACATTTCCCCGGCGCCCGAGTACGATCCCTTCGCCTTGCGCCTGGTGTTCCTCGAACATGCCGTCACCGACCCGGTCCGGCTCACCGCCGCCGCGCTCACGGATGCCGCCGGCAGGCTTTCCCGCTGGCGCTCCTTCGTGGCCGACCTCGCCTGCGTACCGTCCGGGTCGCTCGACGCGGACATGGTCCAGGCGAGCTTCGACGGCCTGAACGAGGGACTGGACGCGCGGGTCGCCCTGCGCGCGCTGCGTGCGTTGGAGGAACGGGCGGATCTGCCGGACGGTACCCGCTTCGAGACCTGTGTCCGCCTGGATCAGATCCTCGCCCTCGAACTCGCCCGCGACATCGGCCGCAGGGCCCGATGACCCGGCCGGGCGCTGAGCTCACGTCCATCGGGCTCAGCCGTGGTGAGGCCGAACGACATTTCCCTGCACACCTTGGCGATCTCGATCGGCCGGTCGACGTGCGGCGGTGCGGGACCGCCGCACCACAAGGCCCGTTGCCGGTTCGCCGTCCGGAAGGCAGCGAGCCGGGCGGGGCGGCTTCGATGGGGGCGATCGGCACGGTCCACATGGACTACGGGTTCATGACACTCCTGCCCCGCACGTAACCGGGGCCGAGGCCGCACCGCACCGTCCAGGACGCGCTGCCCGGAGACGGACGAGCGCAGCCGCGTCGCACCCGCCTGTCGGCCACGCACCGACTCGGCGCTCATGTCCAGGCTCATCCCGAGCACCACCGCCGGCGGATACGGCCACGAAGGCCGCACCCTCCCCTGCAGCACGCGCCAGGTGCCCGGCAACCGACTCCCGGGATGCGGAGGCTCCACAACCGGGACAACGCTGGAAGGGACGGCTCCCGTCCGTGGGCCGCTGCCCGACGAAGCCCGGCCGGAACGGACCAGCACATTCGACGCGATCCCGATGGTCGGTCAGTCGCCGGGGCGCGCCCCACAGGCCCAGCACCCACACCACGAAGGGGATGGCGGTCATGCGCACTGCGCGGGACATCATGCACACCGGAGCTACCTGCGTGCAGGAGAGTGAAACGCTGGAGGCCGCGGCCCAGCGGATGCGCGAACTGGACGTCGGTGCGCTGCCGATCTGTGGCGCCGACGACCGGCTGCACGGGATCATCACCGACCGCGACATCGTGGTGAAGTGCCTGGCCGAGGGCCGGGACCCCAGGACCACGACCGCCGGCGAACTCGCCCAGGGAAAACCGGTCACCGTCGACGCGGACGCCGACCAGGGCGAGGTCCTGCGGCTCATGGAGGAGTACCGGATCCGCCGCCTGCCGGTCATCGACGCCCACCGGCTGGTCGGCATGATCAGCGAGGCCGACATCGCACGGCACCTGGACCGGCACGAGATCGGCGAGTTCGTCGGAGCCGTCTGCTCCCCGCGCCAGAGCCTTCCGTAACCGCTCATCGGTTGCCGGGCACACAGGCGGAACCCGACGAACGCCGCCGCCCCAGGGCGGCAGCAGGGAAGTCGCCGTCACAGGACGGTAGGACCACCAGCCACCAGGAGGCCCTGGCCCAGGGCGTCCGGCTCCCGTGACGGGCCCGAAGGCCCCTGGTCCCCGAGCAACGCCGTGGGGTTCGGTGGACTGGAGGATCGGAGGCTTGGCATGAGTGAGCTGCACGACGACACGCAGACGGCGCGCCGCACGGTTCACCGCCTGCGCGACCGGCTGGAGGCGGCGCTGCTCGCGGTGACCGGCGCGGCCCTGGCCGCCGGTGGGGTCGCCTGGCTGGCCGGGGCGGGGACGCTCGCCGACGTGTGCTGGGCCGCTGGTACCGCGGTGGCGATCATCCCCTCTCTCGCCTGGGTGATCGGCGCTCTGCGCCGGGGCCGGGCCGGGGTCGACCTGATCGCCGTCCTCGCTCTGGCCGGAACTCTCGCCACCGGCGAGTACCTGGCCGGAGCCCTGATCGCGCTCATGCTGGCCACCGGTCGCTGGCTGGACGCCGCCGCCGAACGCCGCGCCTCCCACGACCTGCGCCACCTGCTCGAACACGCCCCGCGCTCGGCCCGCCGCCGTACCGGTGACCAGGTCCGCACCGTCCCCCTCTCGGAGGTCCGGGTCGGTGACCTCCTGGTGGTCGGGCCCGGCGAGGTCGTCCCGGTCGACGGCCGGATCGAGAGCGACACCGCCGTCCTGGACGAGTCCGTCCTGACGGGGGAGTCGGCGCACACCGAGCGGGCGGCCGGAGAGACGATCCGCAGCGGCGGCGTCAACGCGGGCAGCGCCTTCGACCTGCGCGCGACCGCCACCGAAGCCGACAGTACGTACGCGGAGATCGTCCGCCTCGCGCAGCAGGCCGGTGCCGAGAGCGCCCCGGTGATCCGGCTCGCCGACCGGTACGCCGCCTGGTTCCTGCCGCTGTCCCTCGCCGTGGCCGGCCTGGCCTGGCTGCTCAGCGGATCGGCGGTGCGGGCGGTGGCCGTGCTGGTCGTCGCCACCCCCTGCCCGCTGCTGCTCGCCGCACCGGTCGCGATCGTCTCCGGCCTGTCCCGCGCCGCCCGCCAGGGCGTCGTCATCCGCGACGGCGCCGCCCTGGAAACCCTCGGCCGCGCCCGCACCCTCGTCCTCGACAAGACCGGCACCCTCACCACCGGCCGCCCCCGCGTCATCGACATCGCTGCCGCCCCCGGCCACGACGCGACCGAAGTCCTCACACTGGCCGCCTCCGTCGACCAGTACTCCCCACACGTCCTCGCCCAGGCCATCACCGACGAAGCCCACGCCCGCGGCCTGACCCTCCTGCCCGCACACGACGTCGCCGAGGAGCCCGGCCGCGGCGCCACCGGCCACGTCGACGGCACGGTGGTGAGCGTCGGCAAACACGACGACGCCGCCCGGCCCGCATGGGCCAAAGCCGCCGACAACCGCGCCACCCTGGACGGCGCTGCCGTCGCCTGGCTCACCGTCGACGGTGAGCCCATCGGAGCGATCCTGCTGCGCGACCCGCTCCGCCACGACGCCCCCCGCGCCCTGCGCCGCCTGCGCGAAGCCGGCACCACCCGCCTGCTCATGCTCACCGGTGACCGCGCCGAACCCGCCCACGAGATCGCCGCCGTCCTCGGCCTCGACGACGTCCGGGCCCAGCAGACCCCCGCTGACAAGGTCGCCGCCGTCCGCGCCGAACGCGAGCACGCCGTCACCGTCATGGTCGGCGACGGCGTCAACGACGCTCCCGCCCTCGCCGCCGCCGACGTCGGCGTCGCCATGGGCGCCCGCGGCTCCAGCGCCTCCTCCGAAGCCGCCGACATCGTCCTGACCACAGACCGCGTCGACCGCCTCGCCGACGCCGCCACCATCGCCGTCCGCGCCCGGCGCATCGCCGTCCAAAGCGCCCTCGGCGGCATGCTGCTCTCCCTCGCCGCCATGGTGGCCGCCGCGTACGGACTGCTCCCGCCCGCCGTCGGCGCCCTGCTCCAGGAAGCCATCGACGTCGCCGTCATCCTCAACGCCCTGCGCGCCCTACGCCTCGACCGCACCGCCCTGCCCGCCATCGAACCGGCCACCGAACAGCTCATCCGGCACTTCGCCGCCGAACACGACGACCTGCGCGAGGTCATCGAAGCCGTCCGTGAAGCAGCCGACCAGCTTGCCGACACCACCGGCCCGCAGGCCCTGCACGCCGTCCGCCACGTCGACCGGCTCCTCACCGAGCAGCTCCTGCCGCACGAACTGGCCGAGGAGCACCAGCTCTATCCGGCCCTCGCCCCCGCCCTCGGCGGGCCGGAGGCCACCGCCACCATGAGCCGCGCCCACACCGAGATCCATCGCCTCGCCCGCCGGGTCGCCACCCACCTGGAACTCGCCGACACCAACCACGGCCACCTGCGCGACGAACAGCTCGACGACCTGCGGGCCTGCCTCTACGGCCTCCACAGCGTGCTGCGCCTGCACTTCGCCCAGGAGGAGGAGAACTACTTCTCCCTCGCACACTGACCGAACGGGGTCTATCAGGAATTAGGTGTGGTTCGTCTGATTGGCTTACAGGTTCTTCGGTGGGCTGATCGGCCTACACTCGTCCGGCGGTAAGGCGGCCGT
>NZ_JBHVFE010000323.1:0-10417 GCF_042801945.1 Kitasatospora sp. NPDC057542 | reverse complement strand
CGCCAGCGTGCCGACCGCGGAGATCCGCACGTCCCCGAACGGGACGACGGCGCGCAGCGAGGCGTACACCACGCCGTGCACGGTGCCGCCGTCCATCAGCGGGACGGTGAGCATCGCGTACAGGTCCTCGGCGGCCACGGCCGCGTCGTAGTGGTGCGAAATGGTCTTCGCCGCACGGTAGTCGGGCACCCAGGTGGGCGCGCGCTCGGCGAGTGCCCGGCCGCCGAGGCCGAGGCCGGCCGGGACGGGTACGTCGTGCAGCAGGTCGGCCCGGGTGCCGGCCCAGTGGCGCAGCACCATGCCCTCGCTGCCGGGTCGGCTCCCGGGCAGCGGCTCGGGCACACCGACCAGGCCGACGTCGGCGCCGCACTCGGCCACCACCCGGCGGGCGAGGTCGCCGAGCACGGCGTCCCGCACCAGCTCGGCGGCGCGCGCGGCGAGTTCGGGGTCGTCGGGTTGCGCAGCGCCGTCGACGGGTTGCGCAAAGCGGGGATCCGCAGCCCTGGTCATCGCGGAATTGTCACACGCGGTGGAGCCGGTGGCGAGAGTCCTGACATGCGTGTTTCGTGGAGTCGCGGACGCCGGCGGGCGGCCGGACGTAAGGTGCGGCCGTGCGCTACCGGCGGGTAGCAACCGCCCGCCGGCAACTGCCTTGACCGGAAGGGGAAGCAATGACCGACCCGAACGCCCCGGGCGACGTCCTGGGCGGGCTGCTGGCCGACCTGCGGGCCGAGAGCGCGGTGCTGGACGACCTGGTCGCCGGGCTGCCGCCCGAGGGCTGGGCCCGTCCGACGCCCGCCGAGGGCTGGACGGTGGCGCACCAGATCGCCCACCTGGCCTGGACCGACGACTGGACGGTGCTGGCCGCGCGCGACCCGGAGGGCTTCGACGCGTCGCTCGGGGGGCGCTTCGCCGAGCCGCCGGCGGCCGGCGCGGGCCCGGTCGAGGAGGGAGCCCGCCTGGGTGCGGCCGCCGAGCCCGCGGCGCTGCTCGCCCGCTGGCGGACCGGACGGGCGGAGGTGTCGGCCGCGCTCTCCGCCGCCCCGGCCGACGTCCGACTGCCCTGGTTCGGCCCGCCGATGAAGCCCGCCTCGATGGCGACCGCCCGACTGATGGAGACCTGGGCGCACGGCCAGGACGTCGCGGACGCGCTCGGCGTCACCCGCGAGCCCACCGACCGGTTGCGGCACATCGCCCACCTGGGGCTGCGCACCCTGGGCTTCGCCTTCGGTCTGCACGGACTGCCCGCGCCCGAGCGCCCGGTGCGGCTCGAACTGACCGCGCCCGACGGCGGGGCCTGGTCCGTCGGCCCGGCCGGGGCGGAGGACGTGGTGGCCGGCCCGGCCCTGGACTTCTGCCTGCTGGTGACCCAGCGCCGCCACCGGGACGACCTCGCCCTCATCGCCACCGGGCCGGTCGCCACCGCCTGGCTGCCGATCGCCCAGGTCTTCGCCGGGGCGCCGGGCAAGGGGCGGCAGCCCGGGGCGTAGGGCACGCCATCGGGCCCGGGCGCGGCACTGTCGGATCCCCGGGGTTGAATGGCGGGCATGAACGACCTGCTCAGCCGCCTGCCCGCCATCTCCGACCTGCGCGACCGCTGCCGCGCGCTGGCCATCCTCGACGCGATCCTCAGCCCGGACGACTGGGGGTCGCGGTACCACTCCTTCGACGCCTCCTGGGGCGGGGGCGAGGAGATGGCCTCGATGCGCGACGGCGAGGGGGCCGACTGGTTCGTGGTGTTCTCCCCCGTCGGCACGTACGGGCGCGGCTTCGACCATGAGGCGCCCAACGCCCCGGAGCTGCTCACGGCCGTGCCCGAGGAGTTCCGCCGCTTCGCCGAGGAGCCCGCCTTCGGGGACGAGGACGGGCCGACGGTCACCCGCTGCTTCTGGCGCGCGCCGGAGGACGGCGCCTGGCACGGTGCGGCCGCCGAGCGAGGCGCGGAGGGCCTCTTCGAACTGCTGCTGGACGGCTCGGCCGAGGCCTACCGGGCTTGGGCCGAGGAGTACTTCGAACCGGAGCACGAGCCGGCCCTCGCCGCGATCGAGCACGTCCTGGCGCTGCGCCCGCTCACCCCGGCCGTGGTGGCGGCACTCAACCCGGACACCGACCTCGACGAACTCTCCGAGGACCTCATGGAGATCGGCTACCCGCGGATCTTCGACCTCGCCGACGAGCCCGCCTCCTGACCCCGCTCCCCGGGCGCCCCGCCGGGCCCCGCTCAGAGGCCGACCCGGAGCGGGGTGAGCCGGGTGGCGATCAGGTTGGTGGCGCCCCGGTCGCGCTCGATGTGGCCGTGGACCAGCAGCCCGGCCCGGTCCAGGGCGGTGCGGCGCTGCGACTCCCAGACCGGGCGGTTGCAGATCACGTTGATCAGCCCGGTCTCGTCCTCCAGGCTGAGGAAGAGCACCCCGCCGGCCGTCGGCGGCCGCTGCCGGTGGGTGACCAGGCCGCCGACCACCACCGCCGTGCCCGGCGGGACGCCCGGGAGCTGGGCCGCACAGAGGGCGCCGCCGCGCTCCAGTTGGGTGCGCAGGTGCTGGAGCGGATGGCTGGTGGCGGAGGTGCCGGTGGCCCACAGGTCGGCGATGGTCTCCTCGACCGGGCTCATGCCGGGCAGCTCCGGCGCCTCGGTGCCGGGGGTGGTGCCGGGGATCAGCTCGGCCGAGATCCCGGCGAACGCCCCTGCCGCCCACAGTGCCTGACGTCTCGTCAGCCCGAAGCAGTCGAAGGCGCCCGCCGTCGCCAGCGCCTCCAGGACGGGCCCGGGCAGGCCGGTGCGGCGGGCGAAGTCCTCCAGGCCGGCGTACGGCTGCCCGGCCACGATCGCCTCGGCCTGCGGGGTGCCGATGCCGCGCACCGTCTCCAGGCCGAGCCGGATCGCCGGCTGCGGGCGTCCGGCGGTCAGCGGTGGTTTCGGGGTCGGCCCCCGGTACGGCTCCAGGGTGGGTTGCGCCCCGCTGGCGTTGACGTCCACCCCGCGCACCCGCACGCCGTGCCGCCGGACGTCCGCGACCAGGCTGAGCGGCGAGTAGAAGCCCATCGGCTGGTTGGCCAGCAGGGCGCAGGTGAAGGCCGCCGGGAAGTGGTGTTTCAGCCAGGCGCTGGCGTACACCAGGTAGGCGAAGCTGATCGCGTGGCTCTCCGGGAAGCCGTAGTTGGAGAAGGCCTCGATCTTGCCGTAGACGTCCTCGGCCACCTCGGGCGGGATGCCGCGCTCGGCCATCCCGCCCAGCAGCCGCTCGCGCAGCCGGGCGACCCGTTCGTGCGAGCGCTTGGCGCCCATCGCCTGCCGCAGCCGGTCGGCCTCCGAGGGGGTGAACCCGGCGCAGTCGATGGCGAGTTGCATCATCTGCTCCTGGAACAGCGGCACCCCCAGGGTCTTGCCGAGCGCGTTCTCCATCAGCGGGTGCGGGCAGCCGGCCGGCTCCGCCCCGGCGCGGCGGCGCAGGTACGGGTGGACGGAGCCGCCCTGGATCGGGCCGGGACGGATCAGCGCGACCTCGACCACCAGGTCGTAGAAGTGGTCCGGCTTGAGCCGGGGCAGGGTCGCCATCTGCGCCCGGGACTCGACCTGGAACACGCCGACGGTGTCGGCCCGGCGCAGCATCGCGTACACGCCCGGGTCGTCGTCCGGGATGGTGGCCAGGTCGTAGCGCAGGCCGTGGTGCTCCGCGACCAGGTCGCAGGCGTCGTGCAGGGCGGCGAGCATGCCGAGACCGAGCAGGTCGATCTTCACCAGACCGGCGCCGGCGGTGGACTCCTTGTCCCACTGGAGCACGGAGCGCCCGGGCATCCGGGCCCACTCGGTGGGGCAGATCTCGCCGATCGGCTCCCGGGTGAGCACCATGCCGCCCGAGTGGATGCCCAGGTGGCGGGGCAGGCCGTGGAGCTGGGTGGCGAGCTGGAGCACGTCGGCGGGGATGACGGCGTCCGCGCCGGGGGCGGAACGGAAGTCGGTCTGCCGGCTGAACGCGTCCACCTGCCCCTGCGGGTAGCCGAGCACCCGGGCGGCGTCGCGGATCGCCAGCCGGGGCCGGTAGGTGATCACATTGGCGACCTGGGCGGCGTGCTCGCGCCCGTAGCGGCCGTAGACGTACTGGATGACCTCCTCGCGGCGGCGGTTCTCGATGTCCAGGTCGATGTCGGGCGGCCCGTCCCGGGCGGTGGAGAGGAAGCGTTCGAACAGCAGCTTGTAGTGGACCGGGTCGACGGCGGTGATCCCGAGGGCGTAGCAGACCGCCGAGTTGGCGGCCGAGCCGCGGCCCTGGCACCAGATGTCCCGGCTCCGGCAGAAGTCCACGATGTCGTGCACGATCAGGAAGTAGCCGGCCAGGTCGAGGTCCTCGATCACGTCCAGCTCCTTGGCGAGCTGGCGGCGGGCGGCGGCGTTGCCGGAGCCGAAGCGGGCCGGGCCGCCGGCCGCGACCAGGGCGCGCAGGTGGCCGATCTCGGTCTCGCCCGCGGGGACGGGGAAGCCGGGCAGCTCCGGGTCCAGCCCGGCGAAGTCGAAGGCGCAGGCCCGGCCGAGCTCGGCGGTGGCCCGCTGCACCCCGGGGAAGCGGGCCAGCCGGGCCGCCATCTCGCGGCCCGAGCGCAGGTGCGCGGTGCCGGCCGCCCGGGTCCAGCCGGCCGCGTCCTGGAGGGTGCGGCGCTCGTGCAGCGCGGCGAGGCTCTGCGCGAGGCGGCCCTGGGCGGGGCCGGCGTGGTGGGCGTTGGTGGAGGCGACGGCGGGGAGTTCGAAGCGGGCGGCGAGGGCGGCGAGGGCGTCGTTGCGCCGGTCGTCGCCGGGCAGCCACTGGTCGATCAGCTCGACGTGGACGTTCTCGCGGCCGAACGCCTCGGTGAGGGTGCGGAGCCGGCGCTCGGCGCTACCGTCTTCGAGGCCTGCCGGGACCCGGCCGAGCCGGCAGCCGGTGAGCACCGCCCAGTGGCCGTCGTGCACCCCGGCGAGCGCCGCGAGGTCGTACACCGGGTTGCCCTTGGCGCCGCCGGCCAGCTGGGCGGCGGCGATCGCGGCGGAGAGGCGCCGGTAGCCGGCCGGGTCGCGGGCGAGGACCAGCAGGTGCTCGGGGTCGCCTGATTCGTGGCGGAGGGTCAGCTCGGCGCCGAACACGGTGGCCAGGCCCGTGCCCCGGGCCGCCTCGGCGAGCCGGACGGCGCCGTACAGGCCGTCGTGGTCGGTGATCGCGAGGGTCTCCACGCCCAGCCGGACCGCCTCGGCGACCAGGTCCTCCGGGTCGCTGGCGCCATCCAGGAAGCTGAAGGCGGAGTGGACGTGCAGTTCGGCCCAGGGTTCGGCCTTCCCGGACCCGCACTCGGACTCGGGCCCGGGCCCGGGCTCCGGGGCCGGGGCGGGGGCGGGGGCCGGTGGCTGCTCCGGGGCGGGGCGGCGCAGCGGGACCACCGTACGGTCCGGCGCCACGCCGGTCAGCCGGCGGTGCAGCTCGCTCCAGGGGAGGGTGGGGTGGCTGGTGAAGCCCATCGGGGGTTGCCTTCGTCGTTCTTGTGCTGGTCCTGCTCCCCCCTCCTTCTGCTCCCCCTCCTTCTGCTCCTTCTCCTTCCTGGTCCCGGGACCGCTAGTCGTAGCCGGCCTCCAGGTACCAGGCACCCCCCTCCACGGTGAGCAGCAGCGCCCGGCCGCCGCCCACCACAACCTGGAACCGCGCCCGGCGCCGGGCCAGCGACTGGTCCCACCAGTACTCGACCGCCGGCCAGGGCCCGGTCCAGCCGTCCACCCGCTCCTCCCGGCCCCGGACCACGACCAGGGCCGGCCGGGCCGACACCCCCGCCCGGCCGTCCACCGTGACCGGCCGCCCGGCCCCGTCCAGCACCCGCACCGGCGCCGGCTCCCGCAGCACCACGGCGGGCCACACCTCCGGCAGCCGCCCCGGCCAGGGCGCGTCGGCCGGCACCGCCGCCTCGTACGGCTCGCCCCACGGCACCTTGACCACCTGCTCGCCCGGGCCGCGCCCGCCGGCCGGCTCGATCCGGCGCAGCCCGGCGTGCCCGAGCACCGCCTGCACCCGGGCGACCGCGCGCTCCACCCGGTCGTCCGCGACGGCCTGGCCCCACAGTGCGAGCTGGCGGCCCTGGTCCGGGGAGAGGCCGTCGGGGGCCAGCCGCAGCAGGGTGAAGCCTTCCCGGCCGCCCTGGTCGCCGCTCGCGAAGGTGCCCGCGCCCTGCCAGGCCTGGAGCTGCCAGCGGACCCGCTCGGCCAGCGCCGTCGCGGACAGCCGGCCCTCGTGCCGCCACAGCCGGGAGGCCGTCCGGCCGTCCGCGCAGGCCACCTCGACGGCCACCCGCCGGCAGGTCAGCCCGGCCCCGGCCAGCCGCTGGTGCAGCTGCTCGGCCAGTGTGCGGGCGACGAACACCAACGGCTCGGCCAGTGGCTCCGGCGGGTCGAAGCGCTGCTCGACGGCGAGGTCCGGCTCCTCGTCGCGCGGCACCAGCGGGCGCGGCTGCAGGCCGCGGGCCAGCCGGTGCGCGACCGTCCCGGACGGGCCGAAGCGGTCCGCGACCGACTCGGCCGGCAGCGCGGCGAAGGCCCCGACGGTGGGCAGGCCGAGCCGCCCGAGCAGTTCGGCCAGCGCCTCGTCGCCCAGCGCACCCACCGGGTACGGGGCGAGGAACTCCGCCGTCCGGCCGGCCGGGACCAGCACTCCGGCCCGGGCGGCGAGCACGGCGGCGAACAGGCCGTCGGCGACGCCGACCTGGGCCTGCGGGGCGGCTGTGCCCTGGGCCTGCGGGGCAGCTGTGCCCTGGGCCTGCGGAACGGCTGCCCGCCGTTCCTCGACAACCACCGCGCCCGGGACGGCGTCCGGGACGAGCGGCTGCCCGAGGGCGTCCGCCACCGCCCTGCCGACCTTGCCGGCCAGCGCCTCCTCACCGTCGAAGTAGCGGCCCGGGCCCTTCACCGGGATCGCGCACAGGCCCGGGCGGATCACCTCCACCCGGGGTGTGAACGCCTCCACCGCCGCGACCACCGGCTCGAAGCGGCGGGTCTCCGCCTCCGGGTCGCGGTCGCGCAGCTCCAACTCCGGGCAGAGCCGCTGGGCCAGCTTGAGCCGCTGCCCCTGCCGCACCCCGGCCGCCCGGGCGCCCGCCGAGCAGGCGAGGATCCGCCCGCCCTCGATCACCGCGACCGGGTCGTCGCCGGTGACGGCCGCCACCGGCCAGTCCGGGCACCAGACCACCAGCACCCGGGGGGTCCTGTCGTCCGCCATCTCAGACCACCGCCGCCACGCGGAGTGCCGTCCGCTCGGCCACCGGTTCCGCCACTGGCTGTGGCTGCTCCTGGAGCGGGCGCACCGCGCCGTGCTCGTCCGGCAGCCAGAGCCGGGCCGTCCGGCCGCGCGCCGCCGAGCCTCGGCCCTCGGCCACCACCTCCACCTGCCGGCCGACGAGCTGCCCGTGGCCGTCGCCCAGCCCGAACCAGCGCCCGGAGCGCACCCCCAGCCGCAGTGCCGCGCCCGGCCACGGTCCGGCGACCAGCAGCACGCAGCCGCTGCGCCGCAGCACCGCCGCCAGCCGGGCGGCCAGCTTCGGCGGCACCGGACCGTCCGGGCGCAGCATGATCAGCTCGACCGCGCCGGCCAGCACCGACACCACCTCGGCCCAGTGCGGCCCCGGGTCGTCCGCGACCAGCAGCCGCCGCAGGTCCAGCCCGTACCCCTCGGCGGCGGCCAGCCCCAGGTCCGGCAGTCCGACCGCCGCGGCCCAGCCGCCCCCGGTCTCCTTCACCCCGGCGGCGAGCGCCAGCAGCAGCCCGGTGTCCCCGCCCGCCACCGACACCGCCGTCCCCCGGCGCAGCCCGGCGTCGGGCAGCACCTCCCGCAGCGCGGACGGCACCGGCAGCAGCCCCCTGGACTCCGCCGCCCGCCCCGCGCGTTCCCCCCGCTCCCCGGGCACGGCAGCCGGGGACGCCACCGGGCGGAGCACGGGGCGTGCGGGCTGCTCGGCGGTGGATTCGAAAACAGATTCGAAAACGGGCACAGACCCAGGATCGAACATTCGTTCGCAAAGATTCAAGTCCGACCTGGTCACCGGCACCGACCCGCCTGCAACGGGGTGCGGCCGTCGATGAACTTGGAGCCACTGGGCGACGTGCACGCTCTCGGAGGGTCCGACGCCGGCCGGGTGACGGCGTTCGCCCGACCGGGTACCGACAAGCATTTTTTCCTTGACAAATTTTTTTGTCGGTTGAATGCTGGAACAGTGCTGGAAGTCGCCGTGATCGAAGAACCCGCCGCGGCCGAGGCCTCGCTGGACCCGATGCGGTCACGCCTCCTCGCCGCCCTGACCGAGCCCGGCTCGGCCGCCATGCTGGCCGCCCGGCTGGGGCTGCCCCGGCAGAAGGTCAACTACCACCTGAAGGAACTGGAGCGGCACGGCCTCGTCGAACTCGCCGAGGAACGCCGCAAGGGCAACGTCACCGAACGGGTGTACCGCGCCACCGCGGCCTCCTACGTGATCTCCCCCAGCGCCCTCGCCGCCGTGAGCCCGGACCCCGCCCGCTCCCCCGACCAGCTCTCCGCCCGCTGGCTGCTGGCGCTCGGCTCCCGGCTGGTGCAGGAGGTCGGAGCCCTGCTGACCGGCGCCTCCCGGGCCCGCCGACGGGTCGCCACCTTCGGCATCGACGCGCAGGTGCGGTTCGCCTCCGCGGCCGACCGGGCCGCCTTCGCCGAGGAGCTGGCCCAGTCCGTGGCCGCCCTCGTCAGCCGCTACCACGACGAGTCCGCCCCCGGGGGCCGCAGCCACCGGGTGGTCGTCGGACTCCACCAGATCCCCGCCCTCCCCGCCGCGCAGCCCGCAGCCGGAGCGGAGCCCGGAGCCGCAGCGGAGCAGGACGAACCCGGCAGGGACCGGAACGAACCCGGCACGGAACAGGCCGGCACCCGGGCAGATCAGGAGAAACCACGATGACCCACCCGTTCGAGATCGAGCTGAAGACCTCCCTGCCGGCGAGCCCGGAACAGGTCTGGGAGGCGATCGCCACCGGACCGGGGATCGACTCCTGGTTCATGGGCCGCAACGAACTGGACCCGCGCGAGGGCGGCACCGCCGTCATGGAGACCGGGGGCCACCGCGAGGAGGCGGTCGTCACCGCCTACGAGCCCGGCAAGCGCCTGGCCACCCGTACGGCCACCGGCGAGGACGGCCGGTTCATGGCCTTCGAGTACCTGATCGAGGGCCGGGACGGCGCCGCCACCGTGCTGCGCGTCGTCCACAGCGGCCTGCTCGGCGACGACTGGCAGGACGAGTACGACGCACTGCGCCGCGGCTGGCCCTTCCACCTCCACACGCTCCGCGAGTACCTCGCCCACTTCCCGGGACGCACCGCCGTCCCCGTCTTCGCCGCCGCACCGTCGTCCGGCCGGCCGGAACCGGAGGTCCGGGCCCTCCTCGCCCGCGCCCTGTCGCTGCCGCTCCCGGTCGCCGCGGGCACGCGGGTCCACGGCGAACCGGCGGTCCTGCCGCCGTTGGACGGCGAGGTGGTCTGGGCGGACGACGAGCGCTTCGAGGTCCGCACCGCCGACGGGCTCTACACCTTCCACCACGGCTCCGGCCTGGTGCTGATGTTCCACCACCTCTTCGGCCCGGCTCCGGACGGGGCCGAGGCCGCCTGGCAGCAGTGGCTGGCCGGGGTCCTCGCCTGACTTTCGGGCCTTCAGGCCCTCAGGCGTTCCTCCAGGCCTTTCACACCCTTCAGGCCTGCCGGACCCGACAGACCTGGCAGGCCTGGCAGACCCGACAGACGCAGACCCGTACGAGAACCGAGGAGCCCCCCATGCGCACCCTGATCAGCACCGCCTTCATCTCGCTCGACGGCGTCGTCGAGGGCCCCGGCGGCGAACCCGGCTACCGCAACTCCGGCTGGACCTTCAAGGACATCGAGTTTCTCCCCGAGGCGTTCGAGATCAAGGGGCGGGAGCAGGAGGAGGCCACCGCGATGCTGCTCGGCCGGGCCAGCTACCAGGCGTTCAGCCCGGTGTGGCCGGACATGGCGGAGTTCGCCCGCTACAAGACGCTGCCGAAGTACGTCGTCTCCACCACCCTCGCCGAGGACGACCTGGTGTCGAACTGGGGCGGGACCACCATCCTGCGCTCGCTCGACGAGGTCGCCGCGCTGAAGGAGACCGAGGGCGGCCCGATCATCGTCCACGGCAGTGCCACCCTGAACCACGCCCTCTCGGACGCCGGCCTGATCGACCGCTACCACCTGCTCGTCTTCCCGCTGCTGCTCGGCGCCGGCAAGCGTCTGTTCAGCGCGACGGACAAGGACGCCCAGAAGCTGAAGCTGGTCGAGTACGAGGCGTACGGGAACGGCATCCAGAAGCAGGTCTTCGACGTCGTCCGCTGACCGTTCCCCCCTTTCCGGTGAGAGCGCGGGCGTGGCGGGGCGGCCTGATCGCCC
>NZ_JBHVFE010000322.1:0-10428 GCF_042801945.1 Kitasatospora sp. NPDC057542 | reverse complement strand
GCCTCGAAAGGCGGCGGGGGCTCGCTCGTGGTGTCGCGAAGAGCGGAACCGGGTCAGCGCGAGTAGTACTCGACGACCAGCTGCTCGTCACAGATCACCGGGACCTCCTTGCGCTGCGGCGCACGGTCCAGGCGGAAGGCCAGGGCCTTCAGGTTGACCTCGAGGTACTTCGGGGTCTGGCCCTCACCCGCGTAGCCACCCTCACGGGCGACCTGGAAGGGGACCTTCTCCTTGCTGCGCTCGCGGACGGTCACCACGTAGCCCGGCTTCATCTGGAACGACGGCTTGTTGACCTTGCCACCGTTGACCTCGATGTGGCCGTGGACGACCATCTGGCGGGCCTGGTAGATGGTGCGGGCGATGCCCGAACGCAGCACCAGCGAGTCCAGACGGGTCTCCAGCTCGGCGACGAGCGCCTCACCGGTCTTGCCCTCGGCCTTCTTGGCGCGGTCGAACGCGCGCGACAGCTGCTTCTCGCTCAGGTCGTACTGGGCGCGAAGACGCTGCTTCTCGAGCAGACGGACCTTGTAGTCCGAGTTCTGCTTGCGGCCACGGCCGTGCTGGCCGGGCGGGTACGGGCGGGCCTCGAAGTACTTGACGGACTTCGGGGTCAGCGGCACACCGAGCGCGCGCGCGATCTTGACCTTGGGACGCTTCTGGTTCGCCATGAACCAAACCTTCCTTGCTTACGAATACGGCTTTCACCAGGTGTTGACGGAGGTCGCATGTCGCGACCCGGAGAAAACCCCGCCGCCTGCGCGAAGGGATCAGCCGCTCTCCGGAGCCGGGCACAAAGTGCAAGCGCGCGTGTGGCCCACCGAACCGAGGCTGGTGGGCTGCACGCGACACCGAAACGGTGCGCGACGCTCCTGGTGCGGGCCTCCCGGAGGAGGCCTACCGCCGATGCCCCGCTGGTGCGGCCGGTCGGTGGGGTCTCCCCCGCCGCCGTCCCGGGGCATGGCACTCCCATGCAGTATACCGGTGGATCACTCGCCCTTTTCCCCGGGCTGCTCCGCGGTCTTCTGCTCCGGCTTCTCCGGCGCCTTCCCGGCCTTCTTCTCCACCCTGCGCTCCCCCCGCAGCCGCCCGCGCGTCCACTCCACCACGTCCGCGTACCGGGCCTCGCCGCCGCGCCTGGTCGGCTGGTAGTACTCCTTGCCGTGCACCGCGTCCGGCGCGTACTGCTGGGCGGCGATGCCCTCCGGCAGGTCGTGCGGGTACCGGTAGCCCTTGCCGTGGCCCAGCTTGCCCGCGCCGCCGTAGTGCGCGTCCCGCAGGTGGGACGGGACGGCGCCGGCCAGGCCCTGCCGGACGTCCGCCAGCGCCGCGTCGATCGCCAGGTAGGCGGCGTTGGACTTGGGTGCCAGGGCCAGCGCGATGGCCGCCTGGGAGAGGATGATCCGGGCCTCCGGGAAGCCGATCAGGGCCACCGCCTGGGCCGCCGCCACCGCCGTCTGAAGGGCCGTCGGATCCGCCAGGCCGACGTCCTCGCTGGCCGAGATCATCAGCCGGCGGGCGATGAAGCGCGGGTCCTCCCCCGCCTCGATCATCCGGGCCAGGTAGTGCAGGGTGGCGTCCACGTCGCTGCCGCGGATCGACTTGATCAGCGCGCTCGCCACGTCGTAGTGCTGGTCGCCGTCCTTGTCGTAGCGCACCGCCGCCTGGTTGACCGCCGTCTCGGTGGTGGCCAGCGTGATGCTGGACTCGCCCTTCTCCAGTGCCGCCCCGGCCGCCGCCTCCAGCGTGGTGAGCGCCCGCCGGGCGTCCCCGCCGGCCAGCCGCACCAGGTGGTCCTCGGCCTCCGCGGACAGCTCCAGCGCGCCCTCCAGACCGCGCTCGTCGGTCACCGCGCGGCGCAGCAGCGCCCGGATGTCCTCGTCGGTCAGCGACTCCAGGGTGAGCAGCAGCGAGCGGGACAGCAGCGGGGAGATCACCGAGAAGTACGGGTTCTCCGTGGTCGCCGCGATCAGGGTGACCCAGCGGTTCTCCACGGCCGGCAGCAGTGAGTCCTGCTGGGCCTTGGAGAAGCGGTGGATCTCGTCCAGGAAGAGCACCGTCTCCCGGCCGGACATCCCGACCGCCCGCCGGGCGCCGTCGATCACCGCCCGGACCTCCTTGACCCCGGCGGTGATCGCGGACAGCTCCACGAAGCGGCCCTCGACCGCCTGGCTGATCACGTGCGCCAGGGTGGTCTTGCCGGTGCCGGGCGGCCCCCAGAGGATCACCGAGCTGGTCGCGGCCGGACCGCGCGAGCCCCCGACCAGCCGGCGCAGCGGCGAGCCGGGCTTCAGCAGCTGCCGCTGCCCGGCCACCTCGTCCAGGGTGCGCGGACGCATCCGTACGGCCAGCGGCGCCCGGCCGGGCTCCCTGGTCTGGCGTTCCTCGGCTGCGGCGGTGAAGAGGTCCGGTTCGTCCACACCGGAAGCCTATGCGAGGCCCCGGACAGCCCGCCAAGACCCACGGGAAGCGCCCTACTCCAGCCCGGCGGCGCGGTCCGGGACGTACTTCTGCAGGTCGCGCGGGGGCCGCTGGTAGCCGCGCGAGGCCGGGCGGCGCGGCAGTTTGATCTGCGGCGCCCCGATCTCCTGGTACGGCACGGTGGACAGCAGGTGGGCGATCATGTTGATCCGGGCCCGGCGCTTGTCGTCGCTCTCCACCACGTGCCAGGGCGAGTCCGGGATGTCGGTGTGGATGAACATCTCGTCCTTGGCCCGCGAGTAGTCCTCCCAGCGGGTGATCGACTCGACGTCCATCGGGGAGAGCTTCCAGCGCTTCATCGGGTCCTCCAGCCGGTCCCGGAACCGCCGTTCCTGCTCGGTGTCGCTCACCGAGAACCAGTACTTGCGCAGCAGGATGCCCGCCTCGATCAGCATCCGCTCGAAGGTCGGGCACTGGTGCAGGAACTGCCAGTACTCCTCGTCGGTGCAGAAGCCCATCACCCGCTCGACCCCGGCGCGGTTGTACCAGCTGCGGTCGAACAGCACGATCTCCCCGGCCGCCGGCAGGTGCTCGACGTACCGCTGGAAGTACCACTGGGTCTTCTGCCGCTCGGTCGGCGTGGGCAGCGCCGCGACCCGGGCGATGCGCGGGTTCAGGTACTCCGTCACCCGCTTGATCGCTCCGCCCTTGCCCGCGGCGTCACGTCCTTCGAAGACCACCACCAGCCGGGCGCCCTCGGCCCGCACCCACTCCTGGAGCTTCACCAGCTCCTGCTGCAGCCGCAGCAGCTCCCGCTCGTACGGCCTCCTCGCCAACTGCTTCGGCTTCGCGGTCCGCTGCTCCTGCGCCACCCTCTGATCCTCCGTCCGGCTGATGCTGATGCACACTCACCGTAGGCGCAGCACGGCGAATTCGCAGGTCGGAGCGGGCAGATCGGAGAGGAACGGGTCGAGACCGCGATCGGAACCGGGCGGGAGGGAACGTCGGCCCTAGACCGCGACGAAGGGCTCGGGGTAGCGGCAGAGCCCGCGCGGGCCGCCGTCGTACGCCGCCAGCGGCAGCGCCTGGAAGTACGCCTCCGGCACCTCGAACGGGCCGGTGACCGCGTGCCGCCCGGCCGGCGCGAAGCCGAACCGCGCGTAGTACTCCGGGTCGCCGAGGACGACCACGAGCTTCTCGCCCGCGTCCTCGGCCGCCGCCAGCGCGGCCCGGACGACCAGCTCGCCGACGCCCCGGCGCTGC
This sequence comes from Kitasatospora sp. NPDC057542, assembly GCF_042801945.1. NCBI lineage: Bacteria > Bacillati > Actinomycetota > Actinomycetes > Kitasatosporales > Streptomycetaceae > Kitasatospora > Kitasatospora sp. NPDC057542. The sequence continues at coordinate 6,747 of NZ_JBHVFE010000322.1, read as the reverse complement.
CACTCGGGCGCCACCGCGACCGGCGCGAGCGCCAGCCCCTTGCCGCCGCCGACCCGCAGCCGGGTCAGCAGTGCGTGCCCGATCACCAGCCCCGCCTCGTCGATCGCGACCACGGACAGGCCGGGCAGCCAGGCCGGGTCGCGGCGCAGCGCGTCCACCAGGTCCGCCTCGTCCGGACCGGGGAACGCGGCCATGTGGACGCGTCTGGTCGCCGGGGCGTCCTGCGGACATTCGACTCTCGTTGTGACCTTCATGAGTCAACCCTCCCTGTGTCGCACACCGTTGTGGACCGGCCCCGGACGGCAGGTGGGCCGTCCGGGGCCGTTGCAGGTTAGCGGATGACGCAGCGTCAGGACTTGGGCTGAGCCTCGCCCTTGGCGTCCTCGCGGACCTTGGGCTGGGCGTCCACGCCGGCCTCGCGGCGCTGCGCCGGGGTGATCGGGGTCGGGGCGCCGGTCAGCGGGTCGCCGCCGGTGGACGTCTTCGGGAAGGCGATGACGTCCCGGATGGTGTCGTACCCGCCCAGCAGGGTGACGATCCGGTCCAGCCCGAAGGCGACACCGCCGTGCGGCGGCGGGCCGTAGTTGAAGGCGTCCAGCAGGAAGCCGAACTGCGAGGCCGCCTCCTCCTCGGAGAGGCCGATCGCGTCGAACGCCCGCTTCTGCACGTCGCGCTGGTGGATACGGATCGAACCGCCGCCCAGCTCCGAGCCGTTGAGGACCAGGTCGTAGGCGTTGGACAGCGCCGAGCCCGGGTCGGTGTCGAAGGTGGCCAGCGACTCCGCGGTCGGGGCGGTGAACGGGTGGTGCACCGCGTGCCAGCCCTGGAACTGGCCCTTGTCGTCCTCGATCGGCTCGAACATCGGGAAGTCGACGACCCAGAGGAAGGCCCACTTGGACTCGTCGATCAGCTCGCAGCGGCGGCCGATCTCCAGACGGGCGGCGCCGAGCAGCTCCTGCGAGGCGCGCTCCTTGCCGGCCGCGAAGAAGATCGCGTCGCCGTTCTTGGCGCCCGCGGCGGCGGCGAGGCCGGCCAGGTGCTCCTCGGAGAGGTTCTTGGCGACCGGGCCGCGCAGCTCGCCGGTCTCGGCGTCGATGAGGACGTACGCCAGGCCCTTGGCGCCGCGCGCCTTGGCCCAGTCCTGCCAGGCGTCCAGCTGCTTGCGCGGCTGCGAGGCGCCGCCGGGCATGACCACGGCGCCGACGTACGGGGCCTGGAAGACGCGGAAGTCGGTGCCCTTGAAGTACTCGGTCAGGTCGGTGAGTTCCTGGCCGAAGCGGACGTCCGGCTTGTCCGAGCCGTAGCGGCCCATGGCGTCCGCGTAGGTCATCCGCGGCAGCGGGTCGGGGATCTCGTAGCCGTGCACCTCGCGCCAGATGGCACCGACGATCTTCTCGCCGAGGGCCAGGATGTCCTCCTGGTCGACGAACGAGGCCTCGATGTCCAGCTGGGTGAACTCCGGCTGCCGGTCGGCGCGGAAGTCCTCGTCGCGGAAGCAGCGGGCGATCTGGTAGTAGCGCTCCATGCCGGCCACCATCAGCAGCTGCTTGAACAGCTGGGGCGACTGCGGCAGGGCGTACCAGTGGCCGGGCTGGAGGCGGACCGGGACCAGGAAGTCGCGGGCGCCCTCGGGGGTGGAGCGGGTGAGGTACGGCGTCTCGATGTCGAGGAAGTCGTTCTCCTCCATCACCCGGCGGATGATGTTGTTGACCTTGGAGCGCAGCCGCAGGCCCTTGGCCGGGCCCTCGCGGCGCAGGTCCAGGTAGCGGTAGCGCAGCCGGACCTCCTCGTTGACCGTGCCCGGCTCGTACTCGGCGACCGGGAAGGGCAGCGGGGCGGCCTCGGAGAGCACCTCGATCCCGCTGACGACGACCTCGACCGCACCGGTCGGGATGTCCGGGTTCTCGTTGCCCTCGGGGCGGACCCGGACGTCGCCGACGACCTTGACGCAGTACTCGGCGCGCAGGCCGTGCACCGAGTCGAGGTCGCGGACCACGATCTGCACGGTGCCGGAGGCGTCGCGCAGGTCGATGAAGGCGACGCCGCCGTGGTCGCGGCGGCGGGCGACCCAGCCGGCCAGGGTGACGGTGGTGCCTGCGTGCTCCGGGCGGAGCGTGCCCGCGTCGTGCGTGCGGATCACAGCTGCTTCTCCTTCAGGGTGGTGACGAGTGCGTCGAGGGCGACGGGGGTCTGCTCGCCGGTGCTCAGTTCCTTGAGCTGGACGACGCCCTCGGCGAGGTCCCGGTCCCCGGCGATCAGGGCGAAGCGGGCGCCGGACCGGTCGGCGGACTTCATGGCGTTCTTGATGCTCTTGACGCCGAAGGCGAGGTCGGTGGCCACGCCGGCCCGGCGCAGCTCGATCACCTTGGCGAACAGGATGTTCTTGGCCTCCTCGCCGAGCGCGACGGCGTAGACGGAGGTGGCGGCCGGAAGGTCGAGGGTGACCCCCTCGGCCTCCATCGCGAGGTAGGTGCGGTCCACGCCGAGCGCCCAGCCGACGGACGGCAGCGCCGGGCCGCCGATCATCTCGGACAGGCCGTCGTAGCGGCCGCCGCCGCCGATCGCGGACTGGGCGCCGAGGCCGTTGTGCACGAACTCGAAGGTGGTGCGGGTGTAGTAGTCCAGGCCGCGCACCAGCTTGGGGTCGTCCACGAAGTCCACGCCCGCCGCGGTGAGCAGCTCGCGGACCTTCTCGTCGTACGCCTTGCAGTCCTCGCACAGGTAGTCGCGCAGCATCGGGGCGTCGACCAGCTGGGCCTGCACCGACTCGCGCTTGTCGTCGAGGACGCGCAGCGGGTTGATCTCGGCGCGGCGACGGGTGTCCTCGTCCAGGTCCAGGCCGGCCAGGAACTCGATCAGGGCGGCGCGGTAGACCGGGCGGCACTGCTTGTCGCCGAGGCTGTTGAGCAGCAGCGAGTAGTTCCGCACGCCGAGCGAGCGGAACGCGTCGTCGGCCAGGATGATCAGCTCGGCGTCCAGCGCCGGGTCCTCGGCCCCGATCGCCTCGGCACCGACCTGGGAGAACTGGCGGTAGCGGCCCTTCTGGGCACGCTCGTAGCGGTAGTACGAGGCGGAGTACCAGAGCTTGACCGGCAGGTTGCCCTGCTTGTGCAGGTTGGCCTGGAGGGCGGCGCGCAGCACCGGCGCGGTGCCCTCGGGGCGCAGCGCGAGCTCGTCGCCGCCCTTGGTGGTGAGGGTGTACATCTCCTTGGTGACGATGTCGGTGGACTCGCCGACGCCGCGGGAGAACAGCTTCACGTCCTCGAAGACCGGGGTCTCGATGTATCCGTAACCGGCCCGGCGGGACGGCTCGGAGAGCCGGTCGCGGATCGCCAGGAAGGTCGCGGAGCCGGGGGGCAGCAGGTCGTAGGTGCCCTTGGGGGCGGTGAAGGTGCTCAACTTCTCTTCCGTCACATTCCTCGTCGCGGGAAAGCCGGGGCGCCCGCCGCCCCTGCTGCCTGTCGGAGGTAGGGGTTGGTGGCGCGCTCGCGGCCGATGGTGGTCTGACCGCCGTGGCCGGAGAGGACCACGGTGGAGTCGTCGAGGGGCAGGCACACCCGGGCCAGCGAGTTCATGATCGCCTCGCTGTCCCCGCCCGGGAGGTCGGTACGCCCTATGGAGCCGGCGAACAGCAGGTCGCCCGAGAAGAGCACCGGGGGGAGGTCCTCGGCACCGGGCGTCCGGAAGGTCACCGACCCCCCGGTATGGCCCGGGGCGTGGTCCACGGTGAGCTTCAGGCCGGCCAGCTCCAGCACGCTGCCGTCGGTGAGCTCGCGCACGTCGTCGGGCTCGCCGACGGTGAGCTCGCCCATCAGCTGGGTGCCCAGGGAGCGGCCGAGCGCCTTCTCCGGGTCGGACATCATGTACCGGTCCTCGGGGTGGATCCAGGCCGGGACGCCGCGGGCGCCGCAGACCGGGACCACCGAGGCCACGTGGTCGATGTGGCCGTGGGTGAGCAGCACGGCGACGGGCTTCAGCCGGTGCTCGCGGACCATTTCCTCGACGCCGCGGGCCGCCTGGTGGCCCGGATCGACGATGACGCACTCCTCGCCCGCCGCCGGAGCGACCAGGTAGCAGTTGGTGCCCCAGGCTCCAGCGGGGAATCCGGCGATGAACACGCGCGTCCTTCGGGTGTGCGGCGGTCGGCTGCGGCGGCTGCCAGTGGTGATGCTGCCAGTGGTGATGTAGGTGCAGCCTACCGGCGCCGCGGGTCCGGTTGCGAACCAGACAGGGGTGACGGGGCGCCGCGGCCCGGCAGGTTCACCGTGTTCTTACAGGCCCGGTCCCTACACTTGGCCGCCGAGGGATGCGATGATCCGCTCCGGAATCCATCCACTTTTCCCGCACATCCGTAGGAGACACGGCCGGTGGTCAGCAGCGAACAGCGGCGGCGGCAGCTCGCCCGAGAGAAGTACGAGCGCCAGTTGGAGCGCCGGGTCGCGGCCCAGGCCGCGCGCAGGCGGCGCAACACGATCCTGGGCGCCTCGCTCGCCGTCGTGCTGCTGGCCGGCGGTGGCACCCTGATCGCCACCGGCGCGTTCAGCTCGGACGACAAGGGCGACAAGAAGGCCTCGGCCGCGAAGAGCGCCGTGCCGACCGACGCCGGGGAGCCGACCACCCCGACCCGCAAGCCGGTCGAGGGCTGCGCCGCCCCGGCGCCGGGCGCGCCCAACGGCAAGCAGTGGCAGGCCGAGCCGCCCATGACGATCGACCCGAGCGGTTCGTACGCCATGACGCTGGACAGCACCTGCGGCAAGGTGACGATCGCCCTGGACGCGGCCAAGGCCCCGCACACCGTGAACTCCTTCGCGTTCCTGGCCGGCGAGCAGTACTTCGACCACACCAAGTGCCACCGCCTCACCACCGACGGCATCTACGTGCTCCAGTGCGGCGACCCGACGGCCAGCGCGACCGTCCCGGGCGGCTCCGGCGGCCCCGGCTACAAGTTCGCGGACGAGAACCTGAGCGGCGCGACCTACCCGGCCGGCACCGTGGCGATGGCCAACTCCGGCCCGGGCACCAACGGCAGCCAGTTCTTCCTGGTCTACAAGGACACCAAGCTGCCGCCGAACTACACCCCCTTCGGCAAGGTCACCGGTGGCCTGGACGTGGTGCAGAAGATCGCCGCCGCGGGCACCCTGGAGGGCTCGTCGGACGGCCACCCGATGGCCGACGTCACCTTCAACTCCGTTACGGTGGCGAAGGGTTGACCGACTCCGGGGCCGTCTGTGAGTGGCCTGCGCGCCGCTCCCGAACGGCCCCGGACCGAAATCGCCCGGCCCGGATGCGGACAGCACCGGTCCTGGTCGCCTATGTTGGCGTTGTATAGGGTGCCCGGACCCGCCTAGCCGTCACCCTCGGCAGCAAGGCACGGCGGACGGGGACGGCGGACTCTTTCGGTCCGTCGCACATCAACTGTGGACGACGGACGCGCGCCGCCCCGGCGCGGGCGCGACGTCATGTGGAGGACGCGCTATGAGCAGCGACCCGTGGGGCCGTGTGGACGAGCAGGGCACGGTCTACGTCAGGACGGCCGACGGTGAACGCGTCGTCGGTTCCTGGCAGGCCGGCTCGCCCGAGGAGGCCCTCGCCTACTTCGAGCGCAAGTACCAGGGCATCGAGGTGGAGATCGGCCTGCTGGAGAAGCGGGTGCGCACCACCGACCTGGCCGCCAAGGACGCCCAGACCGCGCTGGAGCACCTGCGCGCCCAGGTGGTCGAGGGGCACGCGGTCGGCGACCTGGAGTCCCTGGCGAAGCGGCTGGACACGCTCGCCGGCGAGATCGAGAGCCGGCGCGAGGAGCGCAAGGCCGCCCGCGCCAAGGCCCAGGACGAGGCCCGTGGGGCCAAGGAGGCCCTGGTCGCCGAGGCCGAGAAGCTCGCCGAGTCCACCCAGTGGCGGGAGGCCGGGGACCGGCTGCGCGCCCTGGTGGACACCTGGAAGGGCCTGCCGCGGCTGGACCGCAAGAGCGACGACGAGCTGTGGCACCGCTTCTCGCACGCCCGCTCGGTCTTCTCCAAGCACCGCAAGGCGCACTTCGCCACCCTGGACGCCGAGCGCGACAAGGCCCGGCAGACCAAGGAGGCGCTGGTCGCCGAGGCCGAGGCGCTGTCCTCGTCCACGGAGTGGGGCAGCACCGCGGCCGCCTACCGCGACCTGATGGCGCGCTGGAAGGCCGCCGGCCGGGCCCAGCGGGACATCGAGGACGAGCTGTGGGCGCGGTTCCGCGGCGCCCAGGACGTCTTCTTCCAGGCCCGCTCCGCGGTGTTCAGCGAGCGGGACGCCGAGCAGGTGGCCAACCAGAAGCTCAAGGAGGCGCTGGCCACCGAGGCCGAGGCGATCCTGCCGATCACCGACCTCAAGGCCGCCAAGGCCGCGCTGCGCGAGGTCAACGAGCGCTGGGAGGCGATCGGGCACGTGCCGCGCGAGGTCCGTCCGAAGCTGGACGGCCGGCTGAACGCGGTCGAGCGGGCCATCCGCGAGGCCGAGGACGCCGAGTGGAAGCGCTCCAACCCGGAGGCCAAGGCCCGCGCGGCCGGCATGGTGGGCCTGTTCCAGGCGAAGGCCGACAAGATCCAGGCCGACCTGGACAAGGCCCGCGCGGCCGGCAACGCCTCCAGGGCGGCCAAGCTGGAGTCCGAGCTGGCCGGCGTGCAGACCCTGCTGGAGCAGGCGCACAAGAGCCAGGAGGAGTTCAGCGGCTGACCGTCCTGACGCCCTGAACGACGAAGGCCCCCGGGATCGCTC
>NZ_JBHVFE010000321.1:0-10469 GCF_042801945.1 Kitasatospora sp. NPDC057542 | reverse complement strand
CGTCCGCACCGCCGGACGGGGGCGGTCGTGCGTTCACGTCCGATCCGGCGAAGTAAGGGTTGCCTGCCCTGAGTGGCTGTTATGCTGCCAGGGCGTCCGAGGGGGAAGTCCGGTGTGAATCCGGCGCTGACCCGCAACGGTGAGCACGGCCCGTACCAGCCCGTACGACCGCGCCAGCCCGATCGCCCTCGGCCGCCGACCTCCCGACAACTCGCCGCGGACTGCGAGGGGAACGGCGCCCCGGCACGCCTCCGGCCGGCGCCCGCCCCGGCGCACCCGCGGCCCGAGGCAAGGCGCACCCGTGAACCGCGCACCCGTCAACCGTGCAGTCGGCCCGCCCGCTCGTCGAATACCCGTCGTCCCGCTCGCCGCCGGCCTCGCCGCCGCACTGCTGCTCTCGCTGGTCTGCGGGGTCGCCCTCGGCTCCTCCGGACTCGGCCTGCCCCGCGTACTGCGGCTGCTGGGCGCCGGGCTGACGGGCGGCCGGCTGGACGCCGGCGAGGCGGCCGCGTACGCGATCGTCTGGGAGATCCGGCTGCCGCGCACCGTGCTGGCCGCCGTGGTCGGCGCCGGGCTGGCCGCCTGCGGGGTCGCCGTCCAGGCACTGGTGCGCAACGCGCTGGCCGACCCCTTCGTGCTCGGCATCTCCTCCGGCGCGGCCGTCGGCGCCAACGCCGTGCTGTTGTTCGGCGCCTTCGCCTCGCTCGGGGTGTGGGCGGTCTCCGCCTCCGCCTTCGGCTCCGCACTGGCCGCCATGACGCTGGTCTACCTCGCCGCCCGCACCGCGTACGGGCTCACCCCACTGCGCCTGGTGCTCACCGGCACCGCCCTGTCCTACGGCTTCTCCGCCGCCACCACCCTGATGGTCTTCGCCGCCGACCGCGGCGAGGCCGCCCGGGACGCCATGATGTGGCTGCTCGGCAGCCTCGGCGGCGCCACCTGGGGCAAGGTGCCGATCGCCGCCGTCACGGTGCTGGCCGGCCTCGCCTACCTGGCCTGCGCCGCCGGGCGGCTGGACGCGCTCGCCATGGGCGACGAGACCTCCGCCTCGCTCGGCGTGGACCCGGACCGGCTGCGCCGTGAGCTGTTCGTGGTGACCGCCGCCGTCACCGGCACCGTGGTCGCGGTCAGCGGGGCGATCGGCTTCGTCGGGCTGCTGATGCCGCACCTGGCGCGGATGCTGGTCGGCGCGGGGCACCGCCGGGTGCTGGTGATCGCGCCGCTCGCCGGGGCGCTGCTGCTGGTCTGGGTGGACATCGCCTCGCGCACCCTGCTGGCGCCCGCCGAACTGCCCGTCGGGGTGTTCACCGCGGTGCTCGGCGTGCCCGCCTTCCTGGTGATGATGCGCCGCCGCGGCCAGGCCTTCGGAGGCACCCGATGACCGACCTGACCGAGACGGCCGGCGTGACCGGACCGGTGCGGGCCGAGGACCTCGCCGTCGACGCCGTATCGGTGGAGCTGGCCGGCACCCGGCTGGTCCACGAGGTGAGCCTGGCGGCCGCCGCCGGGCAGGTGGTCGGGCTGGTCGGCCCGAACGGCAGCGGCAAGTCGACCCTGCTGCGCTGCGTCTACCGGGTGCTGAAGCCGGCCGGCGGCGTGGTCCGGCTGGCCGGCGACGACCTGCACGCCCTCACCGCCCGCGAGACGGCCCGCCGGGTGGCCGCGCTGACCCAGGAGCACTCCGCCGAGTTCGACTTCACGGTGGCCGAGGTGGTCGCCATGGGCCGGCTGCCGCACCGCCGCCGCCTCGGCGCCCCGGCCGAGGGGGACGGGAAGCGCTGCGCCGAGGCGCTGCGCAAGGTCCGGGCCGGGCACCTCGCCGAGCGGGGCTTCCTGAGCCTGTCCGGGGGCGAGAAGCAGCGGGTGCTGTTCGCCCGCGCGCTGGTCCAGGAGCCGCGTCTGCTGGTGCTGGACGAACCCACCAACCACCTCGACATCGCGCACCAGTTGGAGGTGCTGGCGCTCGCCCGCGAGGCCGGTCCGACGGTGCTCACCGCGCTGCACGACCTCAATCTGGCGGCGAGCCACTGCGACCTGCTGTACGTGCTGCGGGCCGGCCGGATCGTCGCCTCCGGTCCGCCCGGCGAGGTGCTCCGACCCGCCCTGCTGGCCGAGGTGTTCGGCGTCCGCGGCACCCCGGTGCGACACCCGGGGACGGGCACCCTCCAGCTGCTGTTCGACCGCCTCGACCACTCCGCCTGATCCCACCCCCTCCAGAGGAACCACCGTGCGCACCAAGGCCGTTGCCACCACCGCCCTGCTCGCCCTCGGACTCACCGCCTGCGGCGCCGAGATCGCCCCGCAGGAGGCCGCCACCGCCTCTGCCCACTACCCGGTGACCGTGCGCAACTGCGGCGACGAGCTCACCTTCGACCGGAAGCCCGCCCGGGTGGTGACCAACGACGTCGGCATCACCGAGCTGATGCTCTCGCTCGGCCTCGCCGACCGGATGGCCGGCTACGTGATGCCCGACGACAAGGGGCGGATCGACAAGGTCGCCTGGAAGGACGGCTACCAGCAGACGGCGTGGCTCTCCAAGCAGCAGATCACCAAGGAGATCGCACTGGACGCCAGGGCCGACCTGGTCTTCGCCGGCTGGCACTACGGCTTCGACGAGGGCCGGGGCGTCACCCCGCAGGCCTTCAAGGCGCTCGGCATCGACTCGTACGTGCTCAGCGAGTCCTGTCGCAGCGGCAAGGGCACCGAACGCGGCGTGATGGACCCGCTGGAGGCGCTCTACACCGACCTGGCCAACCTCGGTGAGATCTTCGACGTCAAGGACCGCGCCGACAAGCTGATCGCCGACTTCAAGGCGCAGATCGCCGCCGTCCCGCAGCCCGGGCGCCGCCCGTCCGTCTTCCTGTACGACAGCGGGCAGGACAAGCCGTACACCGCCGGGAAGTTCGCCGCCGCGAACGAGATCATCGCCAAGGCCGGCGGGACCAACGTGATGGGCGACCTCACCGACAGCTGGGTCACGGCCGGCTGGGAGAGCGTGGTGCAGCGCGACCCCGAGGTGATCGTGATCAACGACTACGCGACGCCCGGGGCCGAGGAGAAGCGGAAGTTCCTCAAGACCTTCCCGGCGCTGGCGAACGTCTCCGCGATCAGGAACGACCGGATCTTCGTCATGGACTACGTCGACCTGGTGGAGAGCCCGCGCAACCCGGCCGCGATCAGCGCGCTGGCCGAGTACCTGCGCACCGTGCCGGCCCGCTGACCGGCCCGGATCCCGCCCCTCCGGTACGGGCGGCCGGGCGTACGCTCAAGGTACGAGCCGACGGAACCGACCGGAGGAGCGAGATCATGACCACCATGGCGGCACCCACCGCCTTCGACACCCGCGCACTGCGCGAGGGCATCGAACGCTGCGACGCCGAGGTCCTCCTGTCGCTCTACGCGGAGGACGCCGAACTGCGCATGGTCGACCGCAGGACCCAGCCCAGCCACCCCCTGGTGATGCACGGGCGGGAGGAGATCGGCGCCATGCTGGACGACATCTACGGCCGCGAGATGACCCACAAGCTGGAACAGGTGGTGGTCCAGGGCGACCACGTCGCCTTCCTGGAGTCCTGCCGGTACCCGGACGGCGTCCGGGTGCTGATGTCCTCGATGGCCGGGCTGCGGGACGGCCGGATCGTCGACCAGACCTCCGTCCAGGCCTGGGACGAGACCGGTCCCGAGCAGTAGGCTCACAGGCATGATCCGCACCGCCGTCGCCACCGACGTCCCCGTCATCCACGCCATGATCCGCGAACTCGCGGAGTACGAGAAGGCCCTGCACGAGGCGAAGGCCACCGAGGAGCAGCTGCGCGAGGCCCTGTTCGGCGAGAACCCGGCCCTGTTCGGGCTGATCGCCGAGGACGACGCCACCGGCGAGCCGGTCGGCTTCGCGCTCTGGTTCCGCAACTTCTCGACCTGGCGCGGCACTCACGGGATCTACCTGGAGGACCTCTACGTCCGCCCGGAGTCGCGCGGCGGCGGCCACGGCAAGGCGCTGCTGCTGGAACTCGCCCGGATCGCCGTCGAACGCGGCTACTCTCGGGTCGAGTGGTCGGTCCTGGACTGGAACCAGCCCTCGATCGACTTCTACAAGTCGATCGGCGCGGTGTCGATGGACGAGTGGACGGTGTACCGGCTCACCGACGAGGCGCTGGCCTCCGCCGGACGGCGCTGAACGGCCGTCCGGAGTCCGGTGAAAGGGTCTGCCACCCTGCGTCGCAATGCCTTACCATGAGTAACTCCCGAACCGGGGTGCGGAAGGCAGAGCGATGGCGGATCCGCGACGCCGGGCCCCCTCCGGGGGTAGCAAGCGGTAACAAGCGGGGTACCAAGAAAGCACAGCGCGCCACCCAGGAGGCAAGGGTGTCCCAGATCGACGGCGATCTCGGTGTTCAGGACTTCGTGGAGGTCCGGCTGCCCGCAGCGGGGGCCTACCTCTCCGTGCTGCGAACAGCGACGGCCGGGCTGGCGGCCCGGCTGGACTTCACGCTCGACGAGATCGAGGACCTGCGGATCGCGGTCGACGAGGCCTGCGCCATCCTGCTCCAGCAGGCGGTGCCCGGTTCCGTACTGTCCTGCGAGTTCCGGCTGGTCGGCGACTCGTTGAAGGTCACCGTCTCCGCCCCGACCACCGACGGCAAGGCGCCCGAACGGGACACCTTCGCCTGGACGGTGCTCTCCGCCCTGGCCGGCGAGGTCGACTCCTCGGTCGGCGAGGACAACACCGTGTCGATCAGCCTGCACAAGAAGCGCGGAGGGTCCCCCGCCCACTAGTCGGGCGCCGGACCGAACCGCACGACCGAGCAGCACCCGCGCAAGGGCCGTCCGCCGCTCCCCCGACCCGGGGCCCGACGGACGGCTCCCGGTACCGCCCCCAGGCGGTACGACCAACGAGACGATTCCGGGGCCACCGGCCCCGGTGCTCCCGGAACGGAACGGGGGAATGGCCGTGAGTGATCTGGACCGTACCGGCCTCGCGACGGCGGGACCTGCCGTACCGACCCAGGCGAGCGTTCCCGGTCTCGCCGCCAACGACGAAGCGCACCCGAAGGACGCCCACCGGATGAGCCACCCCACCGAGCCGACGTCCGAGCCGACGCCTGCCTCCGTGCCACCGCCGGACCCGGTGGACGGGGCGGACCAGGAGGTCGAGGCCGAGCTGCACGGCGCCGTGCCCGCCCAGAGCTCGCACCGCACCGGCGCCCCGGACCGGGAGGCCGCCCGCGCGCTGTTCGTCCGGCTGTCCGCACTGCCCGAGGGCTCCCCGGAGCGGGTCGAGCTGCGCAACCAGCTGGTGCGGATGCACATCCCGCTGGTCGAGCACCTGGCCCGGCGCTTCCGGAACCGGGGCGAGCCGCTGGACGACCTCACCCAGGTCGCCACCATCGGCCTGATCAAGTCGGTGGACCGCTTCGACCACGAGCGCGGCGTCGAGTTCTCCACCTACGCGACGCCGACCATCGTCGGGGAGATCAAGCGGCACTTCCGCGACAAGGGCTGGGCGGTGCGCGTCCCGCGCCGGCTCCAGGAGCTGCGGCTGTCGCTCACCACGGCGACCAGCGAGCTCTCCCAGCGGCACGGCCGCTCCCCCACGGTGCACGAGCTGGCCGAGCACCTGGGGATCTCCGAGGAGGACGTCCTGGAGGGCCTGGAGTCCGCCAACGCGTACTCCACGCTGTCCCTGGACGTTCCGGACAGCGACGACGAGTCGCCGGCCGTCGCGGACACCCTGGGCGCGACCGACGAGGCACTGGAGGGCGTCGAGTACCGCGAGTCGCTCAAGCCGCTGCTGGCCCAACTGCCGCCCCGGGAGCAGAAGATCCTGGTGCTGCGGTTCTTCCGGAACATGACCCAGTCGCAGATCGCCGCCGAGGTGGGGATCTCCCAGATGCACGTGTCCCGGCTGCTCGCCCGGACCTTGGCCCAGCTGCGGGAGAAGCTCCTGGTGGAGGAGTAGGACTGACGGCCGCCCAGCTCCGGCTCGGCGGCCGTGCGGTCACCCGGCGGCCCTGTGCGCCCCTAGTCCTCGGACGGGGCGTACAGGGCCGCCGTCGACTTCGGGTTCAGCAGGCAGCCGATGCCCGCCAGGCCGAGCACGCCGACCAGCGCGCCGACCGCGACCATCGCCCCGCCGCTCTGGACCATGTAGTAGGCGACCGGCAGGCAGATCGAGTTGGTCAGCACCGCCGGACTGCGGCCCCAGCGGCGCTCCTTGAGCAGCGCGAGGGCGGCCAGGACCGGCAGCACGCCGAGCAGCACGATGACCGCTCCGCCGAACTCGTTCAGGGCCAGCTGCTTGGCCTGGCCGGACAGCGCGGCCACCATGTCCCAGACGCCGACGACGGCCAGCGCGGCGCCCTCCAGAGCCGTGATGGCGGCGCCCAGGGTCAGGGAGGCCGGGCGGCCGGAGCCGGCCGAGGGTGCGGGTGCGGAGGTTTCTGCGGTCACTCCAGCAGGGTAGCCGCCGGTTGGTCCGTACCGACCCGTAGGCTTTCCCCATGCGCGCTCTCCTGGTCGTGAACCACAAGGCCACCACCACCAGTGGCCGGACCAGGGACGTCCTGATCCACGCGCTGCGCAGCGATCTCAAGCTGGAGGTCGCCGAGACCCAGTACCGGGGCCACGCGCGCGACCTGGCCCGCGAGGCGTCGGAGGACGGCACGGTCGACCTGGTGGTGGCGCTGGGCGGGGACGGCACCGTCAACGAGGTGGTGAACGGGCTGCTGGCGCACGGCCCGGGCGAGAAGGTCCCGCGACTGGCCGTGGTGCCGGGCGGTTCGACCAACGTGTTCGCCCGCGCGCTGGGTCTGCCCAACGACCCGGTGGAGGCCACCGGCGCCCTGCTGGACGCGCTGGAGCACGGCCGGGAGCGGCCGATCGGGCTGGGCAAGGCGATGACCGACGGGCTGCCGGACCGCTGGTTCACCTTCACCGCCGGCCTCGGCTTCGACGCCGGGGTGGTCGGCCGGGTCGAGGAGCAGCGCCGGGCCGGGCGCAAGTCCACCCACGCCCTGTACGTCGGCCAGGCGCTCCGGCACTACTTCACCCAGCGTGAGCAGCGCCGCTCCGGCCCGATCTCCCTGGAGCTGCCGGGCCGCGAACGGGTTCCGGGCCTGGTCCTGTCGATAGTCAGCAACACCTCGCCCTGGACCTTCCTCGGCAACCGTCCGGTCTACCCCTCACCGCTCGCCTCCTTCGACACGGATCTGGACGTCTTCGGCATCACCCGGATGACGGCGTTCGGCACGGCTCGAACGGTCCGTCAGATCCTGCGGTCGTACACGTCTTCGAGCGGCGGCGCCCCTCCGGCCGGGCCTTCCGGGAAGCACGTCGTCTCCTATCACGACGTCAGACACTTCACCTTGGTTTCAGAGGAACCGGCCCCGTTCCAAGTCGACGGGGACCATCTTGGAGACAGGAGTCGCGTCAGTTTCACAGGCGTACGGCGGGCACTGCGTGTGATTGTGTGACTGGAAGAGGGCTTCCCCCTTCTTCTCGAACGCACAAGCCCCCTTCACTCCATAGAAGTACTGGCTGTGAGCTAGGCGACACCGAAGAATCCAAAATTCCTCCCCGAAGGGGGTTGTATCCGAGCCCGAGGTTTGCGAACCTCTACATGGCGATCGGGACACATCGCAGCGACGGCAACTCCGGAACCACAGGAGCGCCGACCGCGGAGTGCCCCTCGAATCGCCGAATCCCCCCCAGCACAGACCACCCGGGCCCGGTGGGCCTTTGGTCTCTTTTGCTGTTGCGGGATTCGTGAAAGCGTTCACATTCACAAGCCATTCGATTATGCCGATCGGGCCACCCCCCGCGGCAGGAGGAGTTGGACGACCATGGACTGGCGCCACCGCGCTGTCTGCCGCGAAGAGGACCCGGAGCTGTTCTTCCCGATCGGGAACACCGGTCCTGCTCTGCTGCAGATCGAGGAAGCCAAGGCCGTGTGCCGCCGCTGTCCGGTGATGGAGCAGTGCCTCCAGTGGGCGCTCGAGACCGGCCAGGACGCCGGCGTCTGGGGCGGCATGAGCGAGGACGAGCGTCGCGCGATGAAGCGCCGCGCCGCCCGCAACCGCGCCCGCACCGCCTGATCGCCCAGCGATCACACGCCGTAGCACCGGCAGAACCGCAGTACCGATCGACACATGATCAAAGGCTTCCCTGCACCTCCTGGTGAAGCCTTCCGCACAAAGGACCTTGCCCAGCCGGGTCCCGCGACACCGAGCCCGCCCAGACACTTGATACTGTTCACTTAGAGCAATATCGTGGAGCTGTGGCGCTCACCGTGTGCAACGCACCGGCGAGGTGTCGCACCACCCAGAGCCCCCGTTCCGGCCGACTCCCCCCGACGGCCGGAACGGGTTGAGAGGCCCTGTCGACCCACCCCCCCCGGTCGACAGGGCCTCGTTTCTGTTTCCGCACTTCGGCTTCCGCACTCCGGCGCGTGGAGCGTGCACCCGGCGCTTCCGCCGAGCGCACGCCCCCGCCGTGCGCCTTCGCGCAACGGATTCTCAGCAGCTTTTCAGCGGACCGGGGCCTCAGCGGACCGGGATCTCCAGGACCACCTTCGTCCCGCCGTTCGGGCCGGCCACCATGTCGAAGGTGCCGCCCAGTTCACCGGTCGCCAGCGTCCGGACGATCTGCAGCCCGAGGTTGCCCGCCGTCTTCGGGTCGAACCCCTCCGGCATTCCACGGCCGTCGTCCTGCACAGTGATCAGCAGGTACTCCTCCGGCCGGGCGCCGCCGTTCCAGCTGTCCGACCAGCCCTTCCCGGTCGCCGGGGCCCGCCCGCGCAGCGCGCTGACCTCCAGGTTCCCGGAGGCGGTCGGGCCGAACGCGTGCTCCAGGGCGTTCTGGAGCAGTTCGGTCAGCACCATCGACAGCGGGGTGGCCACCTCGGCGGACAGGATGCCGAAGCTGCCGGTGCGGCGGGTCGCCACCCGGCCGTCCTGGGACAGCTCCATCACCATCGCCAGCACCCGGTCGGCGATCTCGTCGAAGGCCACCTGCTCGTCCAGCGCCTGGGAGAGCGTCTCGTGCACGATCGCGATCGAACCGACCCGGCGCACCGCCTCGTCCAGCGCGGCCCGGCCGGACTCCGACTCCATCCGGCGGGACTGCAGCCGCAGCAGGGCCGCGACGGTCTGGAGGTTGTTCTTCACCCGGTGGTGGATCTCCCGGATGGTGGCGTCCTTGGTCATCAGCTCGCGGTCGCGGCGGCGCAGCTCGGTGACGTCCCGGCAGAGCACCAGCGAACCGGTCAGGGTGCCCTTGGGCTTGAGCGGGATCGCCCGCAGGGTCACCACTCCCCCCTGCGCCTCCACCTCGGTCTGCCGGGGCGCCCAGCCACTCGCCAGCTTCACCAGCGCCTCGTGGACGGCCGAGCGGGAGGGCGGGGCGAGGTCGGCGGTGGCCCGGCCGAGGTGGCTGCCGACCAGGTCGGTGGTGAGGCCGAGGCGGTGGTAGGCGGAGAGGGCGTTGGGGCTGGCGTAGGTGACGATGCCGTCCGCGTCCAGCCGGATCAGGCCGTCGCCGACCCGGGGGGCGGCGTCCATGTCGGCCTGCTCGACGCCGGGGTAGGGGAAGGAGCCGGCCGCGATCATCTGGGCCAGGTCGGAGGCGCTCTGGAGGTAGGTGAGCTCCAGTCGGCTCGGGGTGCGGACGGTCAGCAGGTTGGTGTTGCGGGCGATCACGCCCAGCACCTTGCCCTCGCGCCGGACCGGGATCGACTCGACCCGGACCGGCACCTCCTCGCGCCACTCCGGGTCGCCCTCGCGCACGATCCGCCCCTCGTCGAAGGCGGCGTCCAGCAGCGGGCGGCGGCCGCGCGGGACGAGGTGGCCGACCATGTCGTCCTGGTAGGAGGTGGGCCCGGTGTTGGGCCGCATCTGCGCCACCGATACGTAGCGGATGCCGTCCCAGGTGGGGATCCACAGCACCAGGTCGGCGAAGGAGAGGTCGGAGAGTAGCTGCCACTCCGAGACCAGGTGGTGGAGCCATTCCACGTCGGCCCCGGTGAGGGTGGTGTGGCGGCGGACGAGTTCGTTCAGCGAGGGCACATGGCGAGCGTAGCGCCGCCGGTCCGGGCGGGGCGCGGCGGACCCGCGGACGGACTCGCGGGGGGCTTGCGGGAGACCCGGCGGGGCCTGCCCACTCCCGGGAGTTGTTTAGACCAATTTTCCGAGAGGCCTGGACAACCGAGATTGGTCTAGTCCACAATGAAAGGGCACCAAGGAGAGGCTCTCGCGCAACTGCCCTGACCGCGCGCGACCCCTCCTCGGTCGGACGCCGCAGATCGAGGACCCCGCACAGTTCTCGATCGGGCCCGGCGCCCGACGACAGCTCCGGGCTGCGGTGCCGCATGGGTTGAGGGTCCCGTGTCGGCGCCGTGGCCCGTAGTGCTTTCGGCCCCCGGAGCCATGTTCCGCCGCTCACGGAGCAGGCCCCCGGTCCACCGGCCGTGGACC
>NZ_JBHVFE010000320.1:0-10524 GCF_042801945.1 Kitasatospora sp. NPDC057542 | reverse complement strand
GGTGACGGCCCTTCCGGCGTCTCCTCGGTGCGGAAGCCACGTCGCGTGGTCGCCCGCGGCGTCCGCACCAACCACCCGGAGGGAAGTCCGCGTGGCCAGACCGGTCGTCGCCGCGATCCTGTTCGATGCCGGCTGGGGTGACGCGGACCCGGAGCGGACGTCAGCCCCTCATCGCACGCCATGGCCGTCAACGACACCATCGTGGCGTTCACCAGCTCGGCCACCCCCGGCGAGCCGATCGGCCGGATCGCCGACTGGGTCACCGAGGCCCCGCACCCGAGATAACGCTTGCGTCACGACCAGAGATCGCGTGCAGCAGTCGCGAGTCGGGCTCCGTCAGGTTGAGCGGGGGAGCCAAGGGGGCTTCGGGAGAGGCGAAGATGCTCAAGAGTCGCGAGCCGGGTGACCATGCGAACCGCTGACGTCCCTGCCTTCACGGCATTCGTGCATGCACGGTCGTCGGCCCTCTTCAGGACCGCACTGCTGCTCACCGGCGAGCGTCATGTGGCCGACGATCTGGTGCAGTCCACGCTGGAGCAGGTCTGTCGGCACTGGCGCCGGATTCGCTCTGCCGACGCACCGGAGGCCTATGCACGCCGGATCCTGGTGAACCTCGCCAACGACCGCTGGCGCAAACTACGTGGACGTGCGGAAGTACCCCTGGATGAGGGTATCGGGGACGGGTACGTCGATCCGTACAAAGGTCTCGTGGTCCGCGACGAGTTGATGCGCGAGCTGCAGTCCCTGCCGATCGGCATGCGCACCGTACTGGTGCTGCGGTACTTCGAAGATCTCGACGACGCGGAGATCGGCCACTTGATGAACATCTCGGCCAGCTCGGTCCGATCCCAGGTGGCCCGGGGCCTGTCGAAACTCCGGTCGACCGTCGATGCACAGGCACTGCACACACGTTCGGGAGGGGCGGCATGAAGGACTACGACCTGGAGGAGGAGCTGGCCGCGGCCATGCGCGACCGTTCACGGCGGGAACCGCCGCGCAGCTACGACGTCGATGACCTCATCGGGTCGGTACGGCAGCGCCGCCGGCGCCTGCAGACAGGTGCGGCGGCGGCCGTGGTGATCGTGGCCCTGGGCGCTGGCTTCGTGTCTCAAGCGGATCATGACCGTGCCTCGGTGCCCGTACAGGCATCGACCGCGTCGAGTGCCGATATGCCTCCTTCACCCCCGCCCATCGAGCCGTCCTCGCCCACGGCTTCGGCATCGGCTTCGACACCGGCCTCCCCGGCCGACCCGGCCCGGACGACGAACACCCTGTTCCTCTCCGCCCTGCGCTACCAGAATCCGGCCACCCGCTCTGAGGTGGATCCGGCACAGGTGGCAGCATTGTTCGCCAACGAGTCCACGTACCAACGGATCTGGGGAGCCGACTCCCGCGGTGTGACCTGCGGTGCCTTGGTCGACGGCGTGCTGGCGTCGGGTGAGGTCTTGCTGTACCAGGGGACTGAACGGCTCGACCGGGCCCCTTCCCTGGACTTCGACGGGGCCACGGGGAAGGTGACCGACCTGACCTGCACAGCGGTCGCCGGAGACAGCAAGGGGGGCGACCCCACGGTTTCCGGCTTTTACGGCGGGCTGGTGGCGGCCACCAAGTCCGGCGACTCCACGGCAATGGCGAGGCTCGGGAAACAGTTCGTGACCGAATACCTTCGATCCGACCGGGGCCAGGGCCCGACCGCCGGCACCTGCTCCCTCACCACCCCCCCTTTCTGGCTCGCCGACAACCCCTCGTCCGGAACTCTCACCCACGGATGGACCGTGAACCTCGGCGGCCACCACGACTTCCCGATCGAGATCGACGAGAACGCGAAGATCGCCAGATCTTGCGGCGGGTGAGCCGCACCAGCCGCCGCTGAGGCAGATGACACCGGACCCAGCACGCACGGCGGCGCGTCCGGAAACCCCTACACGCCCTTACAGGTCCATAGGCGATGTCCGCGTGCCCGGACATCGGAAAGCGAGTGCCCGTATGAAGCACCGGACAGCCTTCGTCATACCCGTGCTCGTGGGCGCCGCCATGGTGGCCCACGTCCTGATCCCGACCTCGGGACCGGCCGAGGGCACCCCTCCTGCCCCACTGCCGACGTCAACCCCGTCAGCGCCAGGCACGCTTTCCGAGCAAGAACTTGCCGCCGCGGCTACGACAACGCCGGAGCAGGCCGTGCGCCTCGCGCTCGACGGGCTCGGGGCGCACCACGGCCGGTACGCTCTCGCCGTCGAGGACCTCACCTCGAACCGCTCGGCCGCCTACGGTTCGTCCACCGAGACCTTCACCTCCGCGAGCATCATCAAAGTCGACATTCTGGCCGCCCTGCTGCTGCAGACGCAGGACCGCGGAGGCCAACTCAGCTCCGCTCAGCGACAGCTGGCCTCCGACATGATCCGCCTCAGCGACAACGACGCGGCGCAGAAACTCTGGACCGACATAGGCAGACGCCAAGGTCTGGACGCGGCCAACGCCCGACTCGGACTCACCCCGGCACACGCCGGCCAAAGGGGAGCCTGGGGACTGACCCGGACCACGGCCCGTGACCAAATCTCCCTCCTGAAGGCCGTGTTCACGCAGGACTCCCCCTTGAACGCCGCATCCCGGTCGTACGTGCGGGCCCTCATGAGCGCCATCACCGACGGACAGAACTGGGGCGTCGGCGCAGCGGGATCGCCCGGCGACCTGCCCGTACTCAAGAACGGCTGGCTCCCGGGCGGGATACCTCAGCTATGGGTCGTCAACAGCGTGGGCATCGTCGAACGCGCGGGACACACGCTGCTCGTCGTCGTACTCACCGACGGTCAGCCCACGCGGGAGGCCGGCATCGCACTCATCGAGCAGGCCGCGGCGACCGCGGTCGAGGCACTGGTGCGCACGCCGTGAAAACCCTCGACCGACCACACCCCCACCCAGGCCTGTCTCCGGAAGACAGCGGACTGCTTCGCACATTTCGATCACGCCTGGGCATCAGATGCGGTACCCGGGCATCGAAGCCGCCACCCATCGAGTGACAGCCCCGCGCCCAAACGCCGCCGCCTACCAGCACCAGCCCCGCCCTACGCCCAGTCGACGCCGTGCTCGGCGAGCTGCGCGAGCTGACCCGCGCTCAGCTTGGCCCACCTCGCCTTCGTGTTGTCGGGGAAGGTGCCGAGCGAGACGGAGACCGTCCCCCACCGTCTCCTCGCCGCCGGTCCCGACTGTCACCAGCTCCAGCTCTTCAGTGTGCCGGCGCTTGACCTTCGTCCCGCGGCCCTCCCGCTCGACGAACTGGCCGAGCGCGGCGATACCGAGGGTGCACCGGTCGGCACGCGACATCTTCGACTTCGCCTCGGCGGCCGCCTTCGCCGCGACGAGCTCCCGGTCCTCCTCGATACCGATCGCCGTCAGCAGGTCCCGCTGGTCCTCCTCCAGGCCCGGCCAGCCGCGGCCCGCTGCGCCCGCACCCAGCGGCCGAGCTGCTCACCCTCGAACACCGTGTCCTGCGGCAGCACGGCCCAGTCGACCAGGCCGTCGCAGGCCAGCCACCACAGCCGGGCGGTGGCGTACGCGCGCTGCCAGGTGACCAGCCAGACCGGGCACCACCACGGGTCGATCTCCTCCAGTGCCCGGCGCCGCTCCGGCGACAGCGCACCCTGCTCCCCGGCCGGCATCTGCGCCGCGGCCCGCAGTTCCGAGAGCCACGTCCCGATCGCGTACCCGCCGACCGGCGCCGCGAGGCTGCCGCCGTGCCCCTTCGCCCAGACCCGCGCCCAGTCCAACCCGGCCTCGAACCGCGTATCCGAGACAGACCAGATCATCCCGAGCGCGTCCAGCATCTCCACACATCAAGGCCGCCAGTCTCCTCGAACCACCGCCGCGCATGCCCGATCCCCTCACGCCACAGCTGCGTCTCACCGATCAGCACCCGCGAGGCGATGAACAGCCTCCTCCACGCCGCGCACGGCCTGGCCGTGCGCCACCGGGAGCTCGCGGAGCAGATGCTTGCTGCTCACCCCACTCAAGCCGCCGCTGCGGAAGAGGCCGCCCCGGCGCCTCCTGTTTCGCCCCGGGGTGAAACGGCGGACCCTTCCGGTGCCTCCCGGGTGGCGGGTGGGCAGGCGTCGGCGGCTGCGCCGCTCCAGGCTTCGGTGGCTGGCACCCCGCCTGCGAGGACCGGCCTGCGTCCGCCGCACTCCGGGGCGAAACCCTTTGGCCAGCCGGCTCTGTCCTGGACCAGCCGCAGGCCCTGGCGGCGCCTGTTCCTCCCCGAGGAGAAACGGCGCAAGCTGCTCGGCCTGCTGCCGAGGCGCCCGTTGCTCCCTGGGGCGAAACCCGGCCCGGCGGCGAGCAACTGCGCGGGCTCGTCGACCTGCGCCTCGCCCAGCAGCGGACCGAGCCCCGGCCTGTCCCGGTCTCGCCCGCACCGCAGCGGCCCGCCGAGGTCCCCGTCCCGGGCGACCCGGCGCACCGCCGGCTGCCCCCCGAGCGACGTGCGCATCGTCCTCGACCCGCAGCGGCCCGGCGACTGGTGGGCGCTGGCCGGCTGGACGGTCACCCCGGACGTATACCTCGTGACCGGCGAGGGCCATCAGGTCGGCTGGGCCGAGCGCGGTCTGACCGGTATCGGTGACCGGTGGGTGGCGGTGTACGAGGGCTACTTCATCGGCGACATCAACACTCAGGAGGCGATGCTCCACGGCACCCCCGAGCAGGCCGCCTTCACCGTCCACACCGCCTACCTGCAGAACCTCTGACAACGCGGCCGGGCGTGCCCGCGGGCCGAGCCCAGGCCCGATCCAGCACACCACCGCCGGTGGGCCGCAGCACATTGTTCCGGCCGGGCCGGCGCAGCGATGGGGCGAGGCGCGAAGCCGCCGGCGCAGGTGTGCGCGCGACCGGAGTGCGGTCAGCCGGTGCCGGTCAGCGATTCCGGACGGGGCCGCCCCACCCTGTACTGCTCCCGCTCCTGCAAGTCGAAGGTCGCCCGCGCCAAGACCGCCGCCCTGGCCGAGGCCGGCCGGGCGGCCCAGCGGCAGCCCTCGCCCTCGCTGGAGGGCGCCCGGGCCGCGCTTCTGGGCCACGCCGCCCGGCTGGAGAGCATCGCCCATGCGGTCCTCGCGGCGGTGGATGCCGATCCGGCGACCGCGTACGAGGAGTTCTACCAGCAGGCCCTGCTCCTGGACGCCCGGGTCAGGCAGACGGCGGCCGACGCACGGGACGAGGTCCGCTCGCCCGGCATCACCAAGGACGAGTGCGAGCTGCGCCGGGCCGAGGAGGACCTGATGCGCCCGGAACTCCTGGCCCGCGTCGCCCCCGAGATCCTGGCCTCCGCGGACCGAGCCGCGAACCCGCCCGCAGCCGGGACCGCCGACCGACACAGCGGAACGGCTCAGCCCGCAGACGACGTCGTCGCGCCCGGCTTCGGAACACCCACCACCACGGCCCGGCCCGGGAGATCCCCCTGAAACCACTCGCGCCCAACGGCGCTCTCGTGCTCGGGCGGCTCGTGCAGCGTCTGCGAGATCATGAAGCGGTTGGATGAGGGCGACCTCGTCGTTGATGCCGCGATAGGTTAGCTCGGTCTCTGGAGTGTCCAGTGCCCACCACGACGGGATGTTCCGCCTCCAAGGCGATCACCCGGATCACCCGCACCGACTTGATCATCGTTGACGACATCGGGCTCCTGCCCGCCTCGCCCGACACCGCCGAAGGCTTCTACCGCCTGGTCGACGCCGTCTACGAGCGCCCCAGCCTGGCAGCCAGCAGCAACCTTCACCCCAGATGGCTGGACGAAGACGTTCACCGATCCTTGCCTCTACGCGGCCATCGTCGACCGCTTGACCTTCAACGGCACCATCATCGCGACGGGCAGCGACGCCTACCGGCTCGCCTCAACGCGGGCGCGGGCCGAGGAACGGCGAAGGCCGGCTGACCGTTGCAGGCTTCTGCGCTGTCGGCGTCCTCGACATGGCCGTACGCGTCGACCGTGATGGCCGTTGCCCGCCCGTTCGACGTGATCAGCCATGCGAGGACCTGCTCGGTCAGCGGGGTTCCGCCGGGCCCCTGGTCGCACCGATCGAGCTCGACATAGACGCGCTCGTACCCCACGTCCCTCAGCGATTCACTGTGCCAGACCTCAGCTACGCAGGCAGGCTACTGGTGATCACTGGCATCTGTCCCGGGCGCGGTCGTTCCCGCCCCGCCTGCCCATTTCGTGCCGAGATCACGATCTACGGCTGGAGTACCAACGCCGTGCGATCAAGCCGAGGAGCAGTGACCATGCCAGTGTGCACACGTGACTTGACCAGCATCGACCGGAACCGGATGACAGTTGCCACCTCCAACCGACAGGAACAACGCGATCATCGACTCTTCCGCGACGGGCGGAGCAGATGCAGCAGTGGTGCGCCTGTGCCGGGGAAGCGGTGAGCCGGTTCGAAGCGGCGCTTGACAACGATGTCCTCGCTCCACACCTGTGCCGATCAGGGGGGTAAGAGGGCGAGGTCTGGCACCGCTAATACTCGTGAACCGTAGGCGCCGTGCGGGCGAGGACTGATACAGAGAGGTGTCCAGATGAAGGCGATCGTGGTGACGGACCAGGCCGCAGGAACGGCCGGGATGACGCTGACGGAGCGACCCGAGCCCGAGCCGGCGATAAACGATGTCGTCGTTCAGGTTCATGCGTCGGGATTCGTCCCGACCGAGATGGCGTGGCCCTCGACCTGGACCGATCGCCTCGACCGCGACCGAACACCGTCGATCCCCGGACACGAACTGGCCGGAGTGGTCACCGCCCTCGGCTACGGCACGACGGGTCTCTCGGTGGGCCAGCGCGTGTTCGGCCTCACCGACTGGTATCGCGACGGCACCCTCGCCGAGTACGCGGCCGTCGAGGCACGCAACCTCGCGCCGTTGCCGGGCGACGTCGACTTCACCGTGGGCGCTAGCCTTCCGATCTCAGGCCTCACCGCGTGGCAGGGACTGTTCCAGCACGGCCACCTCCAGGCGGGGCAGAGCGTCCTCGCGCACGGCGCGGCCGGCGCAGTCGGGACGATGGTGACGCAGCTCGCACGAGAGGCCGGTGCCTATGTCATCGGCACCGGACGTGCCGCTGACCGTCAGAAGGCACTCGACTTCGGCGCAATGGAGTTCGTCGACCTCGACAACGACACCCTGGAAGACGTCGGCGAAGTCGACCTGGTCTTCGATGTCATCGGCGGCGACATCCAGAAGCGATCCGCATACCTGATCCGGGCCGGAGGAACACTGGTAACTGCCGTTGGGCCGCCCGAGGCGCGGCCCGCCCACGGTCAGGCGATCGACTTCGTTGTCGAGTCCGATCGCGTCCAACTGGGTGAGATCGTCCAGCGGGTGCGGGACGGACGACTGCGCACGAACATCGGCAACGTCGCGGCCCTCGACGATGCCGTCGCCGCCCTTAACCCGACCGAGCGACGCCAGGGGAAGACCATCATCCGCGTTCGCCCGTGAGGGACAGCGCGGCCCTCCCGTCCTCGTAGATCAGCATCAGCCGCGTAGTGATGTCGGGCGCGCTTCACGCACTCGGCGGTATCGCAGAAGAACCGGCGAACCCGCAGGTGCAGCACCAGCTCCCGCCCGGAGACCGCCGTGTCTGATCCGCCGCTCATAGGCGCTGTGCACGCGGGTCGGACCAGCTACCACAGCCCGGGCACTCTGCCCGGGGTGTCCGGCCTCGGGCATGCACCCGCACCGACCCGCCGACCGGTCTAACCAAGTCCACCTGCAGCAACGCGAACTGAGGGAACAGGACGGCCAGAAGACCAGTGACAGACACCCGACATGATCGCCAACCGTCGAGACCTGCGGGCGGCTTTCACGAAACTCGCGCCAGAGCCAGTCTGCCGCGTCCGCTGACACCGCAGCACCGCGACAGGCCATGCAGTCCCCGCCAAGGGCCACGGCGAGCGCGACGTCCAGCAGGATCTCGCCTGGATCACGGACCGCCCGACTCCTCGCCGCGATCCTGCTCTGCGGTGTTGCCGTCCAGCCGGAGGGCCCGGCAGTGCCGTCGCCGTCAGATCAGAGGGTCTGGAGACCGCGAGCGCAGCAGGGCAGCTACATCCGAGCGGCTTCGCGCAAATCGCCATCGCGGACACACCGCACTCGCAGGCAAACCACCCGCCAGCAGCGTCCCCGACCTCGCGGGTCAGAACACCTAGGGCGGGCGCTGTCCGCGCTCCGTGCCGCAGGAATCCCTGGGAGTTGTCGGCCCCGACGGGGTGCGGCCAGATGCTCAAGCGGCTTGCTCTCCAGGCGTGTTCACGGTCCTCCCGGCTCGGAACGGCCATTCGGTGGGAAGGCGCCCGCAGAACCGGGGGTGAAAAATCCCGCCGCAGTCGGCGGCGGCCTGCTACAGTCGCCTTAGTTGCAGTAGTGGTTCCCATGAACTTTGTGTGCGCCTGCTGATGTGTTGCAGGCGCATTTTTTGTTCCCCGGTTCTTTCCCGGTGGGCGCTCCATGCGGTGACTCGAAGCCCGCACCGTGCGTGCTTCGGACAGTCCCTTGAAGGAGATTTTTAATGGCTAATGGCACTGTGAAGTGGTTCAACTCGGAGAAGGGCTTCGGCTTCATCGAGCAGGAGGGCGGCGGCCCCGACGTCTTCGCCCACTACTCGAACATCAACGCCAACGGCTTCCGTGAGCTGCTCGAGGGCCAGAAGGTCGAGTTCGACGTCACGCAGGGCCAGAAGGGCCCGCAGGCCGAGAACATTCGCCCGCTGTAGTTCTTCTGCCATGGCACCCGCCTAGCAGCGAGGGGCCCGCACCGCGCACATGCCCGGTGCGGGCCCCTCGGCCATCGCGCCACGGCGCATCCCCCGGCCGTTCAGGCCCCCGGCCCCGCCACTGGCGGCCATCCCCACGCGAGACGCACAGCGCCGCGTCCGGATCGGCGCCCCGCCGTGACAGCTCGCGGTTCGAGGTTCTTCGCTCCCGTCCTCCGCGGTGAGCGCCGACCGTTGGTGACGTGCCGCACGGTTCCACCGTCCACGCTCCGCTCGTCACACTTCCGGCCCGTTCCCTTGCGGTCTCCGCCCGGTGCCCCGCGCCACGGGGCCTTCCTCGTGACGTGCCGCCCCAAGGAAGGTTTCCCGCATGGCCCGCTCCAGTCGCTCCTCGTACCACAACGCCGACTTCCGCTCCGCGGCCGGCTCCCGCTCCAGTGGCGGCCGCTTCTACGGCGACCGGCCTGCCGGAGGCCGACGCTCCTCCGGCCGGAGTGCCCCTCGGGGCCCCTCCGCGCAGGGCGAGTTCGCGATGCCGGTGAGCACGACCCCGGCACTGCCGGCCGTCGAGTCCTTCGACGAGCTGGACATGCCGAAGGCGCTGCTGTCGGTGCTGACCCGCCAGGGTGTCACCGCGCCGTTCCCGATCCAGGCCGCGACGCTGCCGAACTCGTTGGCCGGCCGTGACGTCCTCGGACGGGGCCGGACCGGCTCCGGCAAGACCATCGCGTTCGGCCTCGCCGTGCTGGCTCGCACCGTTGGGCAGAGGGCCGAGCCGCGTTACCCGCTGGCCGTGGTGCTGGTTCCCACCCGCGAGCTCGCGCAGCAGGTCACCGAGGCACTCACCCCCTACGCCCGCGCCGTACGCCTGCGGATGGCGACCGTGGTGGGCGGGACGTCGATCAGCCGCCAGGCATGGATGCTGAACCGCGGGGCGGAGGTCGTGGTGGCCACCCCGGGCCGGCTCAAGGACCTGATCCAGCGCGGCGACTGCCGGCTGGACCGGGTCGGCATCACGGTGCTCGACGAGGCCGACCAGATGGCCGACATGGGCTTCCTGCCCCAGGTCACCGAGCTCCTCGACCAGGTCGCCGAAGGCGGCCAGACCATGCTGTTCTCCGCCACCCTGGACCGCAACGTCGACCGCCTGGTGCGGCGCTTCCTCAAGGACCCGGTCACGCACTCGGTGGACCCGTCCGCGGGAGCGGTCAGCACCATGGAGCACCACGTGCTGCACGTGCAGAACTTCGACAAGAACGCCACGATCGCCCACATCGCTTCCCGTGACGGCAGGGTGATCATGTTCATCGACACCAAGCACGGCGCGGACCGCCTGGTGGAGGACCTGCTCGCGAACGGGGTGAAGGCCGCGGCCCTGCACGGCGGCAAGTCCCAGCCTGAGCGCACCCGCACCCTGGAGCAGTTCCGCACCGGCCAGGTGACCGCACTGATCGCGACCAACGTCGCCGCCCGGGGCATCCACGTCGACGGGCTCGACCTGGTCGTCAACCTGGACCCGCCGGGCGACCACAAGGACTACCTGCACCGGGGCGGGCGCACGGCCCGGGCCGGCGAGTCCGGCACCGTCGTCACGCTGGTGCTGCCCAACCAGCGCCGCGCGATGGCCCGCATGATGACCACGGCCGCCATCACCCCCGTCATCACCAGGGTCCTCGCCGGCGGCGAGGACCTGGCCCGTATCACCGGCGCCCGCGTGCCCACCGGCATTCCCGCCGTGATCGCCGACCCCGTCGTCGAGCGGCCGCGCCGCAGCC
>NZ_JBHVFE010000319.1:0-10563 GCF_042801945.1 Kitasatospora sp. NPDC057542 | reverse complement strand
GCCTCAGAACTTGTTCTTGGGCGTCAGGCCCAGCGACATCCCGGACAGCCCGCGCTGGCGGCCGCCGAGCTTGCCGGCCACCGCGCGCAGGGCGGCGCCGGCCGGGGAGTCGGGCGCGGCGAGCACGACCGGGCGGCCGTCGTCGCCGCCCTCGCGCAGCCGCACGTCGATCGGGATCGAGCCGAGCACCGGGACGGTCGCGCCGACCGTGCGGGTGAGCGCGTCCGCGACGGTCTGGCCGCCGCCGGTGCCGAAGACGTCGATCATCTCGTCGCAGTGCGGGCACGGCATGCCGGACATGTTCTCGATCACGCCGACGATCTTCTGGTGGGTCTGCACCGCGATGGTGCCGGCCCGCTCGGCCACCTCGGCGGCGGCCATCTGCGGGGTGGTGACGATCAGGATCTCCGCGTTGGGGACCAGCTGGGCCACCGAGATCGCGATGTCGCCGGTGCCGGGCGGCAGGTCCAGCAGCAGCACGTCCAGGTCGCCCCACCAGACGTCGGCGAGGAACTGCTGGAGCGCACGGTGCAGCATCGGGCCGCGCCAGACCACCGGGGCGTTGCCCGGGGTGAACATGCCGATCGAGATGACCTTCACGCCGTTCGCCTGCGGCGGCATGATCATGTCCTGGACCTGGGTGGGCCGGCCCTCGACGCCCAGCATGCGCGGCACGCTGTGGCCGTAGATGTCGGCGTCCACCACGGCGACCTTCAGGCCGTCGGCGGCCATCGCGGCCGCCAGGTTGACGGTCACCGAGGACTTGCCGACGCCGCCCTTGCCGGAGGCGACGGCGTAGACCCGGGTCAGGGTGCCCGGCTTGGCGAACGGGATCTCCCGCTCGGGGGCGCCGCCGCGCAGCAGCTGGGACAGCTCCTTGCGCTGCTCGTCGCTCATCACGTCGAGCTCGACCTCGACGGCGGTCACGCCGGGGACTTTCCCGACCGCCTCGCGCACCCGGGTGACGATGGTGTCGCGCATCGGACAGCCGGAGACCGTCAGGTAGACCGCGACGTGCACCGCGCCGCCCTCGGCGATCCCGACCGATTTCACCATGCCGATCTCGGTGATCGGGCGGTTGATCTCCGGGTCGTTGACGGTCGCCAGCGCCTGGCGTACGGACTCCTCCGTGACGCCGGCCGCGACCTCTGTCTCGTTGGCCATGCCTTGATGGTACGGCGCCGGGCGAGGTCCTTAACCGGTCGGTAGCGTGCCGCCGGTCACAGCGGCTCGGGGGCCTCCCGGCGCTCGTCGATCTCCTTGAGCAGGGACTGGAGTTCGGACCGGATGAAGTCGCGGGTGGCCACCTCGCCGAGCCCGTGCCGCAGGGCCGCGACCTCGCGGGTCAGGTACTCGGTGTCGGCGATGTTGCGGTCACTGCGGGCCCGGTCCTGCTCCATGTTGACCCGGTCCCGGTTGTCCTGGCGGTTCTGCGCCAGCAGGATCAGCGGGGCCGCGTACGAGGCCTGCAGGGACAGCGCCAGGGTCAGGAAGATGAACGGGTACTCGTCGAAGCGCACGTTCGCCGGCCCCAGGGTGTTCCACGCTATCCAGACGACGACCACCACCGTCATCCAGACGATGAACCGACCGGTGCCGAGGAAGCGGGCGATCCGCTCGGACAGGACGCCGAAGGCCTCCGGGTCGTAGGAGGGCAGCGTGATCAGGCCGGGCCGTGCGGTGCGCGGCTGGTCGAGCCGGACACGGCCGGCGCCGGTGATCGGCGCGGTCTCGGCGCGCCGGTCCCGGCCGCCCTCGCGGGTGCGCAGTGCGCGCAGCTGACGCAGCTGGCGCAGTTCGCCCTGGAGGCGCCGGCGCGCGGAGTCGTCCGGCCGTCCGTTGCGGTCACCGTCCACCGGTCACCCCTTCCCTCTCGTCGTGGCGGTTCTCGTCGTGGGCGTGGGGCGCGGCGTCGCGCCAGTCGTCCGGCAGCAGGTGGTCGAGCACGTCGTCGACGGTCACCGCGCCGAGCAGGTGGTCCGCCTCGTCGACGACCGGTGCGGCGACCAGGTTGTAGGTCGCCAGGTAGCTGGTGATCAGCGACAGCGGGGTGTCGGGCGGCAGCGGGTCCAGGTCGTCGTCCACCAGTGAGCCGACCAGGACGTACGGGGGCTCGCGCAGCAGCCGCTGGAAGTGCACGGTGCCCAGGTACCGGCCGGTCGGGGTCTCGTTCGGCGGGCGGCAGACGAAGACCTGCGCGGCCAGCGCGGGCTTGTGGTCGCTGACCCGGACCCGGGCCAGCGCCTCGGCGACCGTCGCGTCCGGCTCCAGCACGATCGGCTCGGTGGTCATCAGACCACCGGCGGTGTCCTCCTCGTACGTCAGCAGGCGGCGCACCGGCGCGGCCTCGTCCGGCTCCATCAGCTGGAGCAGCCGCTCGGCCTCGTCGCCGGGCAGCTCGGAGAGCAGGTCGGCGGCGTCGTCCGGGTCCATCGCCTCCAGGACGTCGGCGGCGCGCTCCTCCTGGAGCTTGCCGATGATCTCGACCTGGTCGTCCTCCGGCAGCTCCTCCAGGACGTCGGCCAGCCGCTCGTCGTCGAGGGCGGCGGCGACCTCGGCGCGGCGCTTGGCGGACAGGTGGTGCAGCACGCTGGCGAGGTCGGCGGGGCGCAGCTGCTCGAAGGTGGCGAGCAGGTTGGCCGCGCCCTGGTCCTGCTCGGGCAGCGAGAAGCCGGTGACGTCCTGCCAGTCCAGGGTGAGCCGCTCGCCCTTGCCCTTGCGCAGCCTCCCGGCCCGGCCGACCTGGACGAAGACCTTGCTGATCTCCCACTCGCGCAGCCGGGTCTGCACCATGCCGACGTCCAGCACGGTGACCTCCTCACCGGTCTTGGACCAGGTGACGGTGCGGTCCAGCAGCTCGGCGAGCACCAGGGTCTCGGACGGGCGCTGCTCGAAGCGACGCAGGTTGATCACACCGGTGGTGAGCACCTGGCCGGACTCCAGGCTGGTCACCCGGGTCATCGGCAGGAAGATCCGGCGCCGGCCGACCACCTCGACCACCAGACCGAGCACGCGCGGCGGGCGGCCGCCGAGCCGCAGCGACACGACCACGTCCCGCACCCGCCCGACCTGGTCGCCGTTCGGGTCGAAGACCGCGATGGCGGACAGATGGGAGATGAACACCCGGGTGCCTGGCCCTGCCATAAACCCTCGACTCGTTCGACGCCGTACCGGGTGCGCCGGGGGCGCACCCGCGGCCAAGGCTACCCGCGTGTCCGGGGCCCGGCCGGGAGGCACGGTAGCGGCCGGACGAGTCCTGGGCGTGAAGCTTTAACGGCGCTTGAACAGCAGTTTGGGCAGGCCGGCCGGGATCGGACGGCGGGTGGTGGCGGAGGTGGGCACCGGCTGCGCGGCGTGCGAGCCGTCCGGCATCGCCCCGGGGCGCTCGGTGAGCGGCCCGACCGGCTCCAGCCGAAGCACCCGGCACTCGCGGGCCCAGCGGGCGGTGATGGCGTCGGTGTCGGGCGCGTTCAGCCGCTTGCCCTTGAGCTCCTCGACGGCGCCCAGCCAGGCCTCGCTGTCCGGGGCCGGCTCGACCACCCGGGCGCTCCAGCCGGTCAGCCGGCCGCCCTTGTCCTTGCTGCGGACGGTGACCACGGCCCCGGCGCCGGGCTCCAGGCCGTGCAGCGGCTGCTCGCCGCCCCCGCCGACCACCACGACCGCGCCGTCGTGCCAGGCGTGCCACAGCGGCCGGGCGTGCTCCTGCCCGTCCGCACGCACCCAGAGCAGACCGGACTTCTTCGCGGCCTCCTCCAGCAGGGCCTGGTCGAGGAAGTCGTCGGCGGTCGCGGCGGCGGGCGTACGGTCCATGGCGGACAGCGTACGACTTTCGGCGTCCACCGGGTGTCTCAGCCTCCGGGCGACAGTTCCATTGCGGCGCCACGGGCCTTACCGTATGATCGCCCACCCCCGTGAACAGCAAGGAGCGCCGTGCCCGCCGCCCGGCCCGCGACCGCCCCCTCCGCCGCCCCGGTGACCGCCGACCCGGGGCCGATGCACCCGCTCCCCACCCTCGACCTGCTGCTGCTCGCCGTCTCGATCGGCGGCATCTCGCTGTCCGGCCCGCTGATCAGCGCCACCGCCGCGCCCGCGCTGGCGATCGCCTTCTGGCGCAACGTCATGTCGGTCGGCGTCCTCGGCCCGTACGCGCTGCTGCGCCACCGCGCCGAGCTGCGCGGGATCGGCAGGCGGGCGCTGCTGCTCGCGACGGCCGCCGGGACACTGCTCGCCGTGCACTTCGCGCTCTGGATGCCCAGCCTGCGGATGACCTCCGTGGCCTCGGCCACCGCCCTGGTCACCACCACCCCGCTGTGGACCATCCTGCTGATGCGGCTGATGGGCGTCCGGGCGCCGAGGCTGGTCTGGCTCGGCACGATCGTCGCCTTCGCCGGCGTCCTGGTGCTGACCGGCGTGGACCTCTCGCTCTCTCCCCGCGCGCTGCTCGGCGACGGGCTCGCGCTCGCCGCGGGCCTGGCCGCGGCCGGGTACATGCTGCTGGGCGCCGAGGTCCGCAAGACCGTCAGCACCACCGCGTACACCCTGGTCTGCTACGCCACCACGGCGGTCGTGCTGCTGGGGATCTGCCTGGTCGCCGGGACGCCGCTGGCCGGGTGGCCGGCCGGGGTGTGGTGGCAGATCGTGCTGCTGATGGTCGTCGCCCAGCTGCTCGGCCACTCGCTGAGCAACCGGGTGGTGCGCAACCTCGGGCCGTCGATCACCTCCACCGCGATCCTGCTGGAGACCCCGGGTGCGGCGCTGATCGCCGCCCTCTGGCTGGGCCAGTGGCCCCCGGCGGCCGCCTACCCGGCGGTGGTGCTGATCCTGCTCGGCCTGGTCCTGGTCGCCCGCGCCGGGCGCAGGTAGCGGACGGCGCCGAGGGCCGGACCTACAGCCAGCCGTTGCGGCGGAAGCCCCGGTACATCCCGACGCAGATCAGCACGATCGCGCCGAGCACCGTCGGGTAGCCGTACTTGTGGTGCAGCTCGGGCATGTACTCGAAGTTCATGCCGTAGACGCCGGTGATCATGGTGGGCACCGCGAAGATCGCCGCCCAGGCGGTGATCTTGCGCATGTCCTCGTTCTGCGCCACCGAGACCTGCGCCAGGTTCGCCTGCAGGAGCGAGTTCAGCAGCTCGTCGAAGCCGTGCACCTGCTCGGCGACCCGGGCCAGGTGGTCGGCGACGTCCCGGAAGTACTTCTGGATGTCCGGGTCGACCAGACGCTGGAGCGGCTCGGACAGCTGCTGCATCGGGCGCAGCAGCGGCACCACGGCGCGCTTGAACTCCAGGACCTCGCGCTTGAGTTGGTAGACCCGGCCGACGTCGGCGCTGCGCCCGCCCTTGGCCGAGAAGACGCCGTACTCGATCTCGTCCACGTCGTTCTGGAGCCGCTCGGCGACCAGCAGGTAGTTGTCCACGACGTGGTCGGCGATCGCGTGCAGCACCGCCGACGGGCCCTTGGCGAGCAGCCCGGCCTCGTCCGCGTCGGCCTCCAGCCGGTGGCGCAGCTCCTGCAGCGAACCGTGGCCGCCGTGCCGGACGGTGATCACGAAGTCCCGGCCGGCGAAGACCATCAGCTCGCCGGTCTCCACCACCTCGCTGGTGGGCGTGAGCTGGTCGTGCTCGACGTAGCGGATGGTCTTGAAGACGGCGAACAGCACGTCGTCGTAGCGCTCGACCTTGGGCCGCTGGTGCGCGTGCACCGCGTCCTCGACCGCGAGCGGGTGCAGGCCGAAGCGCTGGGCGATGCCCTCGAACTCGGCCTCGGTCGGCTCGTGCAGCCCGATCCAGCTGAACGAGCCTTCGCCCTCGGGGAGTTGGTGGGCGGCCTTGACCCGGCGGGCGGCCTCGCGCGGGCTGCACGTCTCGCCCCTGCGCTTGCCGTGCTGGTAGACCGCGCAGTCCACGACCGCCGAGCCGGCGTCCTCGGGCAGGACGCCGTAGACCCCGGCCGCGCCACGGCGGCGGTTGGTGCGGACAGCGGCACGCAGGCTGTTGATCATCGACATGGCAGGCTCCCAGAGGCAGGAACCGTCGCGCGGCGGCGCGGAAGAAAAACGTTCGGCCGCGGTACGACGGCGGAGAACACCGGTGAAACGGGGATGAATGTGCTCTCCCGGCCGGTCCGTCCGCCGTGGGGCCTGCGCCCGGGGCTACCGCGGCTGAGTCAGCCGATTGGGCCTGCGGGGCGCGGGGTACGGGGGAGTCGGGGCCGGGCAGAGCTGCCGGTACTGCATGGTCGGCCGGTATCCACCGCAACCACCTCCTTCGCGCCGCCGCCCCGGGACGAACGATCCCGGTGGCCAGTCGCTCACCCTAACATCTGACCGGGCGTCGAGGCCGAGGGGTTTCCCGGAGGTTTCCGAAGCCTTTACGGGATCCGGTACCGCCCCGCCCGCGACCGCCTCCGGACCCGCCCGCACGCGGCCCGCGAACCGCCGGGGGTTACGCTCACCGGCATGGCGCACGACTTCCCGCTCTTCGGCGACCCCCACGGCGGCAGCTCCCCGGAGCTCTCCCGGGAGGCGGTGCTGGCCGCCGTCGAGGCCCGGCTGATCTCCACCTTCGGCGAGCCGGGCGGCCGCGCCGCGGTCACCTTCCTGGGTGCCGACCGGATCGAGGTGCTGCGCTTCGGCCCGGACGCCGAGGGCCTGGTGCGGTACGCGACGCTCGGCATGTCCGCCGCGCCGATGGCCGACCCGACCTCACCGGTCGCCGACCAGGTGCGCGGCCCGCGCGCAGAACTGGTGCTGACCGTCCGGGGCGGGCGCGACAGCGTGCTGCGCACCCTGGCCACCTTCGCCGCCACCCCGCAGGTCGAGGGCCTGGTGGTGGCCCCGGGCGGCTCGCTGGACCTCGGCTCCCCGCTCTGGGACGGCGCGCCCTTCACCTCGGTGCTCGCGGCCGAACCGGGCGGCCTGGTCGAGGACCTGGAGCTGGCCGATCCGGCCGATCCGGTCCGCTTCCTGCCGCTGCTGCCGATGACGCCCAACGAGGCGGGCTGGAAGCGGGTGCACGGCGCGGCCGCGCTCCAGGGGCGCTGGCTCGACCAGGGCACCGACCTGCGCGACCCGGACCGGCGCGGCGTCCGGCTGGACTGACGCCCGCTCAGGCGGGGCGCTCGTCGACCCCCGGTCCGGGGTCCGATGCCCGGGCGCCGCGTCGGCTCAGTGCCCGATCGGCTTCGCGCCGGTGGCCTGCGCCAGCAGTGCCTCGTACACCTCCGGGTCGGTGGTGTGCTCGCCGAGCCGGACGGTCTTGCGGGTGCCGTGGTAGTCGCTGGAGCCGGTGACCAGCAGGCCGAGCTCGCCGGCCAGGCCGCGCAGCCGCACCCTGGTCTCCTCGTCGTGGTCGGTGTGGTCGACCTCCAGCGCGGCCAGCCCGGCCGCGGCGAGGTCGGCGATCACCTGGTCGGAGACCGTCCGGCCGCGCTTGACCGCGCCCGGGTGGGCGAACACCGGCACCCCGCCGGCCGCCCGGACCAGCCGGACGGCCGTGACCGGGTCGGTCTCGTGCTTGCGGACGTCCGCCCGCCCGCCGTTGGCCAGCCAGTCGGCGGTGAAGGCGTCCGACACGGTGGGCACCACGCCCGCCTCGACCAGCGCGCTGGCGATGTGCGGCCGCCCGACCGAGCCGGCCCCGGCGATCCGCTGCACCTGCTCCCAGCTGATCTCCGCGCCCAGCTCCCGGCAGCGCTCGACGATCGCCCGTCCGCGGCGGAACCGGTCGGTGCGCACCAGGTCCCGCTCGCGCGCGAACTCCGGCTCCTCGGGATCGAACAGGTACGCCAGCAGGTGCATGCTGATGCCGTCCACCACGCAGGACAGTTCGGCGCCCGGGACGACGGTCAGCCGGGTGCCCGCGGGCAGCGCGCGCACCGCCTCGGCGGCCTCGGCGTGGCCGGCCACGGTGTCGTGGTCGGTCAGCGCCACCACGTCGAGGTCCGCGGCGACGGCCGCCGCGACCAGCTCGGCCGGGCTGTCGGTGCCGTCGGAGGCGTTGCTGTGGGCGTGCAGGTCGATGCGCACGGATCGGGCTCCTGGAGGCTCGTGGGTGCCGCCCAGGATAGGTCAGCGGTCAGCCGAACAGCCGGGGGGAGATCGCCCCGCAGGGCAGCAGGTCCAGTTCGGCGCCGGCCTCGCGCAGGTCGGTCAGCACCAGCTCGTCGTACATCACCAGCGCGGACTGCTCGGGCCAGGCGACCGCCCAGAGCCAGAGCCCGCGGGCCTCGCCGACGAACACCGCGCGGTCGGCCGGGGCGTCCGGGACGTGGAACATCGGGGTGGGCCGCCCGGCGGCCATCAGCTTGGCGTCGGCGGGCTTGTAGAGGCCGACGGAGTCACCCGGATCGGGCCCGGGCAGGCCCGAGTAGCGGGCACCGAGGCCGACCCCCAGCTCCTCGGCGACCAGCACCAGCTCGCCGAAGCCGCCGAGCGGGGCCGGCCCGGAGCAGGCGACGGCGGTTGCCCGGGCGCCCGAGACGTCGTCGCCGACGTGGGCGATGCCGGTGTAGAGCCAGCCGACCGGCAGCGGCCAGGGCAGCCAGACCGGGACCTGGGAGCGGGCGACGGCGACGCCGAGGGCCTCCACGCTCGGGGGCAGCACGGGCTGCATCGGGTGCACGGCTCCGTGCCGGTCGCACTGCCAGGTGTCTGAGAACAGACCGGGGGCGCGGACCCGGCCGGCGCACCTCGGGCAGCTTGGCTCGCCCCTCATAGCCGTCAACGCTCCTCCCTCCGGTCCGCCGCGTCAAGGACGATCACCCGTACGGAGGCTCGGCGGCGCCTGTCGGTGGCGGACGCCCGACCGGCGCCGGGTGGGCACGGTGCGGGCGGTTCCCGTTGGGGGATGTCCCGTCCCGGGCGGCGGCAAACGTCCGGGGCTCCGGCCCCGGACGCACTGACGCCCCGTCATCGGCGAATGCGGTGACGGGGCGTCAGTCGGGTATCGGAACGTCCGGATCGGATGCTCCCGGCTCGTCGGCGGCGGGTGAGGGCTCCCGGTGGGAGGCGCCGCGCCGGGTCAGACGGTCGGGCACGGGCGGATGAGCAGGCGCTCGCCGGTGCGGGCGGCGGCCTGGACGACCTCGCGCACGGTGGCGGCGTCGGCGATCAGGCGGTCGGTGGCGGAGCCGTTGGCGTCGTCGAGTCGGACGATCTCGAAGCGCATGGTCTTCGTCATGGGCGTCTCCTTTCCTGACCCCGCGGGGCGGGGCGGTCGCGGCTGAGTCGGTATCAGCCCTTTCGGGGTCTTGCGGATCCGGCGGTGCGGCCGGACCGGGCGGGTCGTCGTCGCGCGTGCGGCGGTCTGCTGCGGCAAGGGCTTCCCCCCTGCTTGCCTGATGGGTCCAGTACCTCGTGAACCACGGTGACGTGGCGGTACTACCGGGCCGTTGCCCGTCCGTAACGTCCAGGTTTCGGGTGGTTGGCGCCGGAGCGGAGGCCGGCGATGATTCCCGGACAGAATCAAAGATTACCGTAACTAACGAATTTTGTCCTGCGTTGATGCCGGTCGAAGTCGAAGAAGTGGTACAGACCACTTTTGGCGGATCGGGGGAACCGGCCCGGGTCGGCGCGGTCCGGTGACGGCCGGTCAGGCCCAGAACGCGGCCAGCGTCTCGGCCGTGGCGGCCGGTTGCTCGGCGTTGGGGGAGTGACCGGCGTCCGCGATCACGACCCGGCGGGCGCCCAGGCGCTCGGCCATCGCGGTCTGCTCCGGCACAGGCCAGGCGTAGTCCCGCACCCCGGACAGCACCAGCAGCGGCAGCCCGGCGGTGGCGGCGGCCAGCTCCGCCACCCGGTCCGGCGCGGCCACCAGGTGGCCGCCGGTGACGGACAGCGCCCGCGGCACGTTGGCCAGCCAGCGCCGGTGCAGGAACTCCGCGACGGCCGGCTCCAGGCTCGACCGCGGCTGCCCGCTCTCCGCCTCCAGCTGCTGTATGACCTGCCAGATCTGCTCCAGCTCCATCATCTGCAGGGCGTCCAGCAGCAGCTTGGTGCGGGCCGCCTCGGCCGGGTCGATCGCGCCCGGGCCGGTGGACATCAGGGTCAGCGACCGCCAGGGCAGCGGGCCCTCGGCGGCCGCGGCGAGCACCGCCTCGCGCACCACCTGGCCGCCGAAGGAGTGCCCCAGCAGGTGCACCGGCCCGTCGTCGGCCGCCAGCGCCTCGGTGAGCGCCCGCACGTCCGCGCCGAGCGCCCCGACGCCGTACGCCGCCGGGTCGTCCGGGCCGCCGGTCTGGTACTGCCCGCGCTGGTCCACGGCCGTCACCCGGTATCCGGCGGCCGCCAGAGGTTCCAGCAGCGCGATGAAGTCCTCCTTGCTGCCGGTGAACCCCGGCACCAGCAGTGCCGAGCCGCGCACCGGCCCGGCAGGCTCCGCCCGCAGCGCCGCGAACTCCCCGCGCCCGGTCACCACCCGCTCGGCCCGCGCGCACCCGGGCAGTGTCAGAAACGGCGGCGTGCTCATGGGCTGTTCTCCCTGCTGTCCTGCCGGTGACCTGCTGTCCCGCCGGCGACTGCCCGGCTACCCGAGCTTAGAGGGGGGCCGGGGCGGGCCGGGCGGC
>NZ_JBHVFE010000318.1:0-10575 GCF_042801945.1 Kitasatospora sp. NPDC057542 | reverse complement strand
TAGTGGTGGACCAGCTTGGAGGGGTGCTCCCGGCGCTCCATCGCCTCGACCACGGCCGTGAGCGGGATCGAGGACTCGTGCTTGTGGCTGCCCGGCGCGATGCCCAGACGCAGCGCGCCGGGGACCGGGGTGCCGTCGTCCTTGACCGGGAGCAGCTCCAGCGGCGAGGGCGCGTCGGCGGCGTACAGGTAGCTGTCCACGTTGACCGCGAAGGGGGCCCGGCCGGTGAGCAGCAGGGTCTTGCGCAGGCGGCGGTGGGCGGCGATGCGGGCGGCGGCGATGACGTGGAAGCGCAGCGCGGGGTCGTAGGACCAGGAGGCGGCGACCTTCTCCAGCCACGTCTGGTCGTCCAGGTGGCGGGCGGAGTCGGCCCACTTGCCGATGCCACCCTTGTAGATGTTCTTGTAGGTCCCCGCGAGGACCAGGGCGTCGGCGCGCACCGGGTCGGTGCCGATGTCCTTGTGGGCGGCGTAGGCGGCCAGGAACTCGGTCGGGCTCTGGCCGTCGGTCAGGCCCAGGTCTGCGTAGGTGCGCTTGTAGCCGCCCCGGATGCGGCCGGTCCATTCCTTGAGCAGCGGGGCGGTGTGGGCGGCCAGGTAGGCGGCGGTGATGGTGGCCGGGTCGAAGTTGTAGGTGGTGGCCATGTAGGCGACCGTCACGGTGGCGTACCAGCCGGGTCCGGTCGGGGGCTGGCCGTGGAAGGTGGCCGGGTGCGGCAGCAGGGAGTCGACCTCGGTGGTGGTGAAGTCCGCCCACCAGAGGCCGGCGGTCTTGCCGCCGTCCCAGGCCGGGTTCTCCACGTACGTCAGCGGGCCGATGGGCAGGCGCAGGGAGTCGGTGACGGACAGGTAGCTGGCGCAGACGTCGACCGCGACCGCCCACTGGCGGCCGGCCTCCTCGGTGGTGAGGGGGCGGGCCCACCACTTGTAGTCCTCCTCCTCGCACACCGCCTCGCCCTTGGCCAGCAGCTCGCGGGTGAGCGGGTGCCGGGCCCCGGCGGCCGGCGGCACGCACAGGTCACCACTCGGCAGGGCGCCCTCACGCAGATGCGAGGACCACTCCCCCGTCGCCTGGTCCTTGACCCACTCCACGCGCGGGCGCACCGCGTCCAGGAGCAGCATCGCGGTGGAGGCGGTCGTCGCACCGGGGGCGACACCCAGGTCCGCGGTGAAGGCCCGGTAGCGGCGAGCCAGGGTGAGCCCGTCCCTGGTGCCGTCGGGGGCGGTGGCCAACGGGCCCGCGAGGGCGCTGGTGGCCTGCTGGCGGCCGTCGCCCTGGCCCAGCCACGGCGCCACGGTGACCCGGACCGAGGTCTTCGGGCCGCCAGCCGACCCGGCACGGCGGAAGGCGTGGAAGGCCGGGCCGATCTGGTCGCTGATCTCCATGCCCACCGTGGCGGCGGCCTTCGCCAGCTTGGCCTGGAGCGCGGTCAGGGCCTTCTCGGTGGTCGGGAGCGCGGCGGGCAGGCCGAGCTGCTTGAGCGCGGCGGCGGTCAGGCAGACCATGCCGTCGCCGCCCCGTCCGGCCGGGTGGGCGCGCTCGACGCGCAGCGGCAGCCCGGTGCCCAGCCACGCGAACCAGTCGCCGAGCTTGATGCCGGCCGGGGCCGGGATCTGCGGGACGTCCAGCACCCAGCCGCCGCCGTCAGCGACGTCCAGCGCGACCGCCGGCCACCACCGCGCAGCGGCAGCCGTGGCGGCCGGGCCAGCGGGCCGCGCCGCAACCGGACGGGCAGCGGTGCGGGACGTCGCCGGGCGCGGCCTGGCCGACGGGGCTGGCGTGGCGGTGGGCGCGGGCCGGACCGGCGCCGAGGTGGCAGGAGCAGCGGCTGCGGGCGCGGCCGGGGCGGCGACGGGCGCCGGGGCTACCGGGGCGGTCGGAGCCTGGTCCGCCGGAGCCGGGGTCAGCTGCTGGGTGAGGGCCGCAGCGGCCTCGGGCGCCGGGGCTGCGGGGCGGCAGAACCCGCCCAGGTGCATCGGGCGGCCCTGGGCGCGGTAGACGGAGGGCTGGCCGCACTGCACGCACGGCGCGGCCTCGGCCATCACCAGCGAGCCGTCCGGGTTCTGGTCGAGCAGCGGGACGACCAGGCCGTCGGCGGTGTCCTGGGCGGGCGCCGGGCCGGTGAACGCCTGCGGCACGGCCGGGGACGGCGTGGCGGCGGGGAAGCGCGCGGCCAGGCCCTCCAGCAGCCGCGCGTAGGCCGGGGCGATGTCCGGGCCCGGAACGGCGCTGCCGTCCTCCCAGCCCTTCACCAGGGCCGAGTCCACCCGCAGAGCCGCGCCGATCTGCGCGGGCGTCAGCCCGGCCGCCAGGCGCAGCCGCACCCGCTCGGCGGGGAGCGGCAGGCCGGTGTTCACGGCCGCCAGCAGGGCGTCGACGGAGTTGAACAGGTCGTCGGACATCAGGGTCGGTCTCCTCAGCGTCCGTTGGGTCGGGTCGGGTCGATCCGGGGGTCGCCGAACAGGGCGTCGAAGACCGCTTCGGTGAGGCAGGCGATCGGGCCCTGCTCGGGGCGCAGGGTGTAGCCGGCGGTGCGTCCGAGGTCGGCCACCGCGATCGGGACCTGGGGCCGGTAGTAAACGAGCAGCTCCCGGCCGGCGAACTCCGTCGGCTCCACCACGCCCTGCGCGGGGTTGAACGGCAGGGCGAACGAGGGCAGGCCGGCCACCTCTTCCTCGGCGGCCAGGTGCAGGACGCCATCGTCGGTGGTGCGGAAGGCGACGGCCAGGTCCACGCCACCGACGCGGCGGTCGCGCGGCAATCCGTGGCCCTCCAGGACCCGGCCCAGCTGCGAGGGCGCCATGGCAGCCGCGATGCCCAGGGCGCGCCGGTTGGAGTAGCTGTCGCTGGCGTCCGCGCGGGACATCGCCAGCTCCTTCACCACGCTCAGGTGCTGGGTGACGCGGCTGATGCAGGCCACCAGGGCGGTCAGGTCGTCGAAGGTGGAGGCCTGCGGCGGCTCCACCAACCGCTCACCGCGCAGCACCGCGAGCAGCGCCCGGGCGAGGTCGTCATGCACCTCGACCCGCTCACCACCAATGCCGATCCTCACGGGACAACCCCCAAACAGTAGGACATAACCAAATGCTACACCAGTCGCCTTTGAGAGTTCAAAAGGGAAAGGGCCGCGGCACTGCCGCGCGCCCCTCGCCTGGCTCGTGTCAGACCGCCTGCGGGGCGGCCCGCCGATCACGCCAGTGGGCGAACAGCACCAGCCAGTGGTGCCGGGCCCGGCTCGGCACCCCCCACCTCGCGTCTGGCAGGTCGTCGCCCAGGTCCTCCAACACGATCCGCACCGCCAAGTCCAGCCAGCCGGCGCCTTACTGGTCCCCGATCAGGGTCCGCAGCTGTTCACGGGTACGCGGCATGGCGACGCGGGGGTCGTGGTGCGCGTCCCGGACCTGCCGCAGGGTCAGCGGCCTGGACAGCAGCACAGGCACCGCCAGGTCCGCGAAGTCGCGGCACTTCGCCTCGTAGCCGCTCATGTCGATCAGCTCCCGGCGCAGGGCGAGGTAGGTTTCCTTCGCCCCCTCGGTCCGGCCGGCCGCCGCGACCAGGGCCCGCGGCGCCGGGCTGTTGAGCCCGTCATCCGGCTCCCGGGTCATCGACACCCACAGGTGGGGCGGCGGTGTGTTGTTCACGAGCCGGGTCAGGTGCCGCCGGGCCTCGGTGTCGTCGCACAGCGGACCGATCTTCGTCCACGCCGTCCCACGGCCGAACGGCTCGGCCGTCACCTGGGCCCAGTAGACGTAGGGCAGCACCAGGAGCTCGTGCACCTTGCGCAGACGGGCGGTGTACTCCTTCATGGTCAGGCCGAGGTAGGCGAAATCCCCGCGGTACCCGGCCAGGTTCGCCGACCCGTCACGCCACAGCGCCCGGTGCAGATCGCCCGCCAGGCTCTGGAACTCCCCGCCCGGCAGGCGCAGCGCCGCCTCCAGCGATCCGAGCCGGGAGTTGCAGCGCCGGCAGAGAGCTCCCCGTACCTCGTCCGTGGCGTGGTCGTGGTCCACCTGCGCGGAGGCCCGCCCGCACCGCAGCTCGCAGCGCGGACGCTCCGCCAGGTACGCGGCCTTCGCCTCGGGTGACATCCGGCGATAGTCCACGCTTCGCCTCCAGTGACGTGATCGAACTGTCCGTCGCCACGGTCGCAGGCGGCACCGACAGCACGTCACCCGACCGGCTGCGGGGCCGATCAGCGAGATGGCTCAGCCCGGGCACCACCAGGGCGCCCGGGCCGAACTGTCTCGCTATCGCCGGCCGCGCCCCTGACCGGAGTCGGGCCCGGCGGAGCAGCCCGGGGCGACGGGGGCGACGGCAGGGCGCAGCTCGCACGGGTGTGGGGTCGTTCGGCGATGGGTCCGGCACCGCGAGGCAGGCTCGGGGCGCCGGCTGTCCAGTCAGATCGTCTGGGCGGGTTCGTCGAGCCAGGCGTGCCAACCGTCCGGGGTGACGGTCAGTCCGAGACGCTCGATGCCGGGCTCGCCCGCCCCGTGCCACCAGGCGAGGGTGCGCTCGAAGTCGTCCCACAGGCGGCGGCCGCCGTACTGGCGGACCAGGTGCGCGTCCTCACCGTCGCGGAAGGTGGTCGCCGACCAGGCCGGGGTGGTGAGGGAGTAGAGCCACAGGGTGCGGGCGCCGTCGTCGTGCGGCTGGATCGCGTGGACGACGTCGCGCAGGCGCAGGCCGGCGGCGAGCGGGAACGGGTCGAACTTGCCGTGCGGCGGCAGGACGGCGGTGGTGGTGGTCTCGGCGACGGTGCCGCCGTCCGGCGGGTTCTGCGGCCACCGCAGGCGCTGGGAGCGCATCTTCATGAACTCCACCGGCTGGAGGAACGGGCCGGACGCGGTGCCGTCGCCGTGGACGGTGAGGCGGACCAGGGCGTCGGCGTTGGAGTAGTGGGTGCCGAACGGCGCCAGGATCAGCCCGCCGGGCCGGGTCTGCCCGATCCACGCCTGCGGGATCTCCCGCAGCCCGTAGGTCGCGGTGATCCGGTCGTACGGGGCGCCGGGCGGGTGGCCGAGCGCGCCGTCCGCGCAGACGACGGTCGGCCGGTAGCCGGCGTTCTCGAGTGCGGTGCGGGCCTGGGCGGACACGGCGGCGTCGATCTCGACCGTGGTCACGTTCGCGTCGCCGAGCCGGTGGGCGAGCAGCGCGGCGTTCCAGCCGGTGCCGGTGCCCTGCTCCAGTACCCGCATCCCCGGCTCGGCCTTCAGGTCCTCCAGCATGGAGGCGACCAGGGAGGGCATC
Source organism: Kitasatospora sp. NPDC057542 (assembly GCF_042801945.1). Lineage (NCBI taxonomy): Bacteria > Bacillati > Actinomycetota > Actinomycetes > Kitasatosporales > Streptomycetaceae > Kitasatospora > Kitasatospora sp. NPDC057542. The sequence continues at coordinate 5,328 of NZ_JBHVFE010000318.1, read as the reverse complement.
GAGGCGGAGCTGGTGGGCACCGTGCCGGGCTCGGCGCCCTGGTGCTCGCCGTCGTCCCACTGGGTGACGATCGGGATGTCCGAGGCGGCCGCCGCCAGCCAGCCCTGCTCGTCCTCGGTCCGTGCCAGGGGCCGGCTCTTCCCGGTGGCCATGTCGTGCGCCCAGATCAGGTCCGGCAGGAACAGCGAGCGCGGGACGGCGTCGAAGGCCGGCGCCCACGCGTCGGCGACGGGGAAGGACCGCCCCGGCGCGGGGCGGTCCTCCTGCTCAGGTGCGAGCGTCACTTGCGGTGTCCCCCGTCTCCGGGCGGTGTGGTGCCATCCGGGGACGGCGGGTCGGACGGCGGCGTCCACGGGGTGCCCGGGTGCCCGTCCCCCTCACCGCCACCGCCGCCCGAGCCTCCGCCGCCGTGGCCTCCGTCGATGTCCATGCCGACCTCCTTGTCGTCGCTGTGATGGTGCCCTCCCGGGGCCCGGGGAGGAGTAGAGGGGCGCCCCGGCGCACCGGGGCACACTGTTGCGCCTACGCCGGGCCGGGAGGGCGGGTGCGCAGATCCGCGTGCACGGTTTTGCCGAACGTCTCCAATGTCGCGCCCCAGTGCCCGCCGGTCAGGCGGTGGACCAAGGCCAGGCCGCGACCCGACTCAGCCGCGGAGCCCGCCTCGATCAGGCAGGGCAGGGCACGGGAGCCGTCGCGGACGCTGATCCGCACACACCGGCCGGTGACACGCTCGACGGTGACCGTCATCCGGCGCCGGCACCCGGTCTTCGCGGCGTTGCCGACCAGCTCGCTGACGATGAGTTCGCCGGCCTCGACCAGGTCATCCAGCTCCCAGCCGCGCAGCGTGGTGCGCACCAGGTGGCGGGCCTTGGCGGCGGACTGCGGCTCGTAGGGCAGCAGCGCCTTCGCACGGTCGGCGGCCTCGGGCCGTGTGGGGGTCTCGACGGCTGCGGTCACCGGGCACCCCGCACCCGCCGGCGCCGCCCAGGTGCGGCCGTAGCCGGTGGGCGGGGTATGGGGTGCGCGGCCACGGCGGTACTCCGCTCTCTCGTCGGCGGTGACGGCTGCGCGGACCCGACGGGGGGGGCGGGCCCATGCAGCGGCCCCAACTCGCCGCCCGCCCCAGGCAACGTCCGGGTGTCCGGTCCGTCACTACGGGCGACGGATCGACGGTAGGGAGTGACCGGCCGGACCCTCAACGCGTTTGCACGCGTTTGCAGGAATTCAGCCCACGGAGTCAGTGGCCCGGGCGATCAGGGCCCGTGCCTGCGCGCCGTAGACCGCGAAGTCCTTGAGCCGGTCGAACGCGCTCGCGTAGAGCGTGAGCTCGCTGGGCGTGGTGACGGTCACCTGGGCGGACAGCAGCTCCACGCCGGCCTCGGCGTCGTCGAAGATGTTGAACGTCTCCACCGGCCACATGGTGCGCTGCGCGGTGAACGGGATGACGCCCAGCGAGACGGCCGGCAGCGCCATGGCGGCCCGCAGGTGCTCCAGCTGCTCGGCCATCGTCTCGACGGTCCCGAGACGGTAGTAGAGGACGGACTCCTCCACCAGGATCGCGAAGCGGTGGTGTCCGGTGCGCACGACGCGGGAGCGGGCCAGGCGCGCCTTGACGGCCTCGGCGACGTCGTTGGGGGTTCGGCGGAAGTCGGCCACCGTGGCGAGCAGCGCGGTGGCGTAGGCCTCGGTCTGCAGGACGCCCGGCACGACGCGGGAGGAGTAGGAGCGGAAGTGCCGGGTTCGCTCGTACAGCGGCGCTGCGGATTCCTGGAGGCGGCGCAGGCCGGTGCGGGTGAGGCGGCGCCACTCGACGTACATGGAGTCCACGGCGCGGTTGGCGGCGATCAGGTCCTCGGCCTGGTCGTCGGCGCCGCAGGCCCGGCACCAGGTGCGGATGTCGGCGTCCGAGGGCGCGGTCTTGGCGTTGATGATGCGGGAGGTCTTGGCGCCGTTCCAGCCGCACCGGGCGGCCGGCTCCTGCCCTTGCAGACCGGCGTCCTGCATGATCTCGCGCAGCCGCGCGGCGACGGCCAGGCGGGCTTCCTGGGCGCTGGAGGAAGGGGATGCGGGCATGGAGCTGGTCGTCCGGTCCGGGGCGTCAGACGGTGTACTGCTCGTGCGGGACGGCGCGCTCCCAGACCGCCTCGAACGCGTCCGCGCAGAGCTTGGCGACGACGGGGTCCTCGCACATCTCCGGCCCGCCGGAGGCCCCGTCGCCGGTGAAGTGGTTGAAGCGCACGATCGTCCCGTCGAACAGCCAGAAGTCGTTCCCGGGTAGCGCGAGGTCGGAGGCCCGGCGTCGCGGCAGCCAGCGGACCTGCTCGCCGGCCGCGAGGTTGACCACGGTCCCGGCGTGCTCGTAGCGGATGTACTCGGTGACCGGCTCGGAGACGATCCGGGCGCGGCGCACCACGACACCGCGGGCGACGGCGGCCCGGATCATCGACACCCAACCGGACCAGCCCGCGCCCTCGGGATCGAGGTCCGGGTGCACGCCGGTCCGCTGGAACTGCTCGAACTCCTCGGCTTCGCCGACGATGCCGTAGGAGTCGCGCATCTCCAGGTGCTCCGCGGAGTGCCGGGCGCCGGCCAGCAGCTCAGAGAAGGCCGTCACGTTCTGCATCGTCGAGCGCCTTCCTGATGATCGCCGCCATGCGCAGCGGGATGCGGGTCACGTTCTCGTGGTCGGGGGTACCGACGGAGTGGCCGGGCACCCACTCGGTCGTCCCGATCTCCGTCAGGAGCTCCTCGCCGGGCTTGAGGCCCTGGACGACCAACTCCCTCTGCTCGTCGTCCACCCACACCATCGGGCTCTCGTCCTTGCCGGTGTTGGGGTCCACCCCGGCGAACCGTAGCGTCATGATGCCCTCCCGTACCAAGTCGGTTGCGCAGTTTTGCACGACGCTCCACCTACAGGTGACGGCCCGTCAGGGGCGCGAGGAAGCATAGAGACAATCCCTGCAAGCCGACTGCTGCCGGACTTCGCCGTTCGCCTGCCAGGACCACAGGACCGGTCCCAACGCGCGCTCGACCCGACTGGTCTGCCCGTCCCCGGTCGCCGTGCTTGCAGTAGGCGGAAATGCGATGACACGCCCGTGGCGTTCTTCGGGCCACTGCGCCCCAGATAGCCTGCCTTCCGTGTATTGGGCATTCGACGGTCAGAGGGACCGGGCATGAGCAGAGTGATCGCGGTCTACAGCGAGAAGGGCGGCGTCGGCAAAAGCGCCTTGGCAGCCGGCCTTGCAGCCGCCGCCCGCAAGCGAAACCTGGACGTCGTTGCCGGAGACCTCGACCCCCGCGACACCTTCACCGCTGAGCTTGGCATCCCCGAAGACGAGGCCCCGGCCTTCAGCATGAACGACCTGCTCGCCCAGGGCGAGACCTGACTGGCCGCCGAAGCCTTCGCCCCGGCGTCCGACGCGTGGCCGGGAGTCCAGGTGATCGCAGCGGAGCGCGCCCTTGCCAACCGGGAGACTGACAACGTCGCTGTCGGACTGGAGTTCCGCCTGCGGCTTGCTCTGAAAGGTGCCATAAAGCCTGGCTCGGTCGGCGTCCTCGACTTGCCGCCACGCGCTGGCGGCAAACTCGTGACCTCGGCCCTCGTCGCAGCGACCGATGTGATCATCCCGGCGACCCTCGACGAGGACGGGCGCATCGGCGCCAAGGAGGCCCTCGCGACCATCAAGCTGGTCAGGGACCTCGGTATGAACCCGGACCTGCGGGTAGTGGGCATCGTCCCCTCCATCGTTCCCGGCGGGCGCAGCACCCTGAAGGACGCCATAGGGGCTTACCTGGCGGAGACGTACGGGGATCTGTACCGCGACGATCTCGCTATTCCCCGGCATTCGGTGCGCCAGCAGACGCGTTTTGCCTGCGTGCCGATCACTGCGGCCTCCGGCAAGGAGGCTCAGGCGCTTACAGGTGCCTATGACCGAATCCTCACGGCAGCGGGAGTACCCCTGTAATGGCCAACAAGCTGATCCAGACCGGCACCAGCCGGCTGAAGAAGGCGCCGGACTCCGCAGTCGACCCGGCGGTGCCCGCTGAGCTGCAGCAGCAGGCCGCGGCGCAGCAGGCTGCCTCCTCTGCGCTGCCGGCGATTGTGGACGCCCAGGGCACGCCGAGCGTCTTCGCGGGCGGCCGGGTGCTCACCGCCGAGGACATCACGGGAACTCCCAAGGAACAGCTCGAATATGTCACCGAGCGGCTGATCGAGATCGACGGCCTCGGGCGGCGGGCCGAGGACTTCGTCGTGCTCAACAAGGGCGTCCTGCTGGAGACCGCGCAGGAGCGGGAACTCCACGTGGTCGCCGGCCACTCGAACTTCGCTGTATGGGCGTCCGGAGTCCTGGACGTGGACGAGAAGTACATCTTCGAGCTCATGCAGGACGCGGTTCGGGCGCGGGCGGTCGCTGAGCTGGGGCCCGAACTCACCCAGTACCTGAGCCGCGCCTCGGCCCGCAAGGCGGTGGCTGCGGTCATCGCCTCGCATGACCTGAAGACGGCCCGCACGGTCGTCGAGCGCGGCGTCGCCGAAGCGGCCGAGCATGGCAAGAAGCGCCCCACCGCCGCCAGGCTGGTCGAGCTCGCCGCCGAGCTGACGACGCCATCCATTCCCGAGCAAAAAGCGGGGTCAGAAATTTCTGACCTCACCCCTCACGAGCAGAGGTCAGAAATTTCTGACCTCGGGAACGAGGAGCAGCCAGGTATCGCCCAGCTACGCGACCTGAGCCGCTCTGCAGCCGTACTGCGAGAGCGGGTGACCTCACTGCTTGCCCTCGCGCGTTGAAGTCTGCAGTGGAGGCCGACCCGGGCGCAGCCCATCGACACCTCGAGGACCTCGACATCGAGCTGCAGCGTCTCGGCAAGCGCTTGGCGACCGCCAAAAAGACGGCCGCAGCAGCAGTGGCGGCGGCTCCAGTGGACGCGGAGATCGTCGACTGATCCCCGGACAGTAACGGGCGCCAGTCCACCCGGAAACACAAAAGGGGCCCGTTCCTGGCTACTCACGCCAGGAACGGGCCCCTTCGGGTACTGCTGTCAGACGGCGGCCGGAGTCAGACCGATCGCGCGGGTGACGGTGGCGAGGGTGGCGGTCCAGTCGCCGTTGAAGTAGACGGCCTTGTCGCACACGTACGCAGCTGCGCCGAGTTTGAGGTTGGTCACCAGGATGGTGCCGCGCTCGGTCCTTGTTCCGGCACGCCCGTGTCCCGCGAGCAACATGTCTCGCAGGACTAGTGTCCTGCGCCAGAGATTCGTCGGCAGAATCGGGCGAGGGAGTCGAGGATCTCCTCTGCGGTTTTGGTCCAGGTGAACGGTGTGGGGTTG
>NZ_JBHVFE010000317.1:0-10628 GCF_042801945.1 Kitasatospora sp. NPDC057542 | reverse complement strand
ACGGCCGCCTTACCGCCGGACGAGTGTAGGCCGATCAGCCCACCGAAGAACCTGTAAGCCAATCAGACGAACCACACCTAATTCCTGATAGACCCACGTCATCTACAACCTGCACCTGCGTTCCGCGTAATTCAGCGGCCTAGAGTCACGAATCCGGGGTCTGACCTGGGCGGACATGGGTGAGGGCGCCTGAGAGTCGTTTCTCTAGGCGCTGGTGTTCGTGCTGGTCAGCGGGGTGCGGGTTCGAGGGCGGTGATCTGCTTCGGTGTGGGGATGCCGAGCTTGGCCAGGAGGTCGGTCTGGGGCTTGGTGAGGGTGGTGACCTGTCGGAACAGGCCGGTAGGGCCGGTGAATGTGCCGAGCTGGAGCCGGTCGAGCTCGCGGCGGATGGTCGTCCAGGTCTCGTCCGTGGTGGTCTCGATGATGCGGATCAGCAGCAGGGCGAGCCAGCAGAGGACGACGTGTGCGCGTATGCGCTCCTCGAGCCGGTGATAGACGGGCCGCAGGTCGATGATCTGTTTCATGTCCCGCCAGCCCCGCTCGACTTCGAGGAGTTGCTTGTAACCGAGGGCGATGTCCTCGGCCGACAGATGCGGGTCGGAGCATCGCAGCAGGTACTTGCCGTCGAGGTTCTCCTCGGTCTTGATCTTCGCGGTGTCGATGCGGAGCTTGCCGGCCGGGGTGGTGCGGAGGTAGCGGTTGAGGCCGGGCTTGTCGGCGAGCTTGCCGCGGAGCTCGCCGCGCTTGAAGTCGCTGAGCTTGTCGGTGCCTTCTATCAGGATCGTGAGCTGGGAGACGAGCTGTTCGCGTATGTGCTGGTCACGGGTGGCGGCTTCGGGGTTGTGGCAGATCACGAACCGTTCGGTGTCGGAGATCCGCACCTCCTTGACCCGCATGTTCCCGGCGATCTCGCTGTAGCGGCCCTGGCGGGACAGGGCGGCCTTCACCTCCGGGCTGCCGGAGCGGAGTTTCTCGCCGACGATGTAGGCGTGGTCGCCCTGGCGGAGGTAGCGGCGGTTGCGTTCGCTGGAGAATCCCCGGCCGGTGACCCACACGATCTTGCTCAGGGTCCAGTCCCGCATGTCGTCCTTGACCTGCCGGATCAGCTTCTGGTCACCGGTGTTACCGGGCCAGGACCAGACACGGACCGGGATCCCGTCCCTCGTGACGGCCATCCCGATCACGATCTGCGGCAGGTCGTCGCGGGAGTCCTTCGACTTGCCGAAGGTACGGAACCCGGCCTGCTCCGCGCACTCGCCGTCCTCTTCGGCGGTTGGGCGGTCGTCCGCCAGGAGGCGGCCCCTGCCGTCGCGGGCAGCGGGTTCGTCGGCCTCCTCCAGCTCGAAGTAGGTGCTGGTGGTGTCGAAGAACAGCAGGTCGACCTCGAGGTTGAGGAGGTTCGCGACCTCGTCGAACACCCGCTTCTCCAGGTCGTCGGTCACCTCGTGGAGCCAGTCCATCGCCCGGTAGCAGGCGTCGTCGTCGGTGGCCGGCAGGCCCTCGACATGCACGTCGTACGTGACCCAGTCCGCGGCGGCCAGCTTCGACGACGGAGCCAGGGCCCGTTTCGCAACCAGAGAGAACAGCACCCGCTCGGTCACCGACATGTCCCGGCGCCGGCCCCGTTTGGGCTGCCCGACCTGCCCGTCGTGGTAACCGCCGAGGTCGGGCGGGAAGAGTCCCGCAAGACCGTGACCCTCGACTGCCGGTTCCAGGCCGAATTGCGTGAAACCGGGCGCGATCTGAGGCTCGCGGACGGACAGGAGCTGGACCCCGGTGTCCTCGGCAAAGGCGGCGGCTGCCTGAAGGTAGGCGGTCTCAACCGGTCCGTGGTCGCTGACCGATTCCTCCGCCCCGACATAGCGTCCGTGCTCGTCGCGGTCAGCGGGATCGTACTTCGTGACCCGGTAGACGTAGGGCAGCATTCACTGCCCCCCGACGGGCGGGAAGGGCGCCGCTGCCTGGTGACACCTCAGGACGTCCGCGCCCGCGTCGCGGTGTGGGACGGGCTGCTGACATCGACGCAAGAGGCTCACCGCACCATCCTGCCGCAGCCGACCAGTCCGACGCTCCCGATATTCGACGCCCCGGGAAGCCACCGTCCATGGCCCCGAAAGCCGGACCACCCTGGCCGCAGTGGACAACAATGCCGAACCGCTGAAGATCACACGCCGACCATCACGTGGAGGGTGTGATGCCGTGGCTACCCCCGGCCCCATCGAGTTCGAGGAAAAGCACTACGCCAACCCGGCAACGGCCGAATCAGTGAACCTGAAACCACGTCAACCTGCCCTGACCAGCAAATCAGCAACCACCGCACAACGGGGCAACCTCAACCCTGCCGGGTCGGCGCACCCTGGTGAAGCACACTGGCTCGGCAACCAATCCGGACGACGAAGGAGCCTGATCATGGCCGATGTCGACGTACTCGTGGTGGGAGCGGGCCCGGTGGGCCTGACGGCGGCGGCCGAGCTGCGGCGGCACGGCGTGGACTGCCGCATCGTCGATCGGCTGGCCGTCCCGCAACCCTATGCCAAGGCCATCGGTGTCCTGCCCCGCACGCTGGAGGTGTGGGACGCCATGGGCCTGGTCCACGGGGTGTTGGACGACGCGGTGCCGCACCTGGGCCAGCTGGTCTTCATCGACGGCAAGTCGGGCCCCCCGGTCGAGCTGACTCTGCCGCCCGAGATCCCCTATCCCTTCGCCACGCTGCCCCAGTGCACGACCGAGCGGCTGCTCGCCGAGCATCTCGCGCGCTTCGGCACGGAGGTGGAGCGGCAGACCGAGCTCCGCTCGGTGGAGATGCGCCCGGACGAGGTCGAGGCCGTCCTCGCGCACGCCGACGGCCGGATCGAACGTCTGCACGCCCGCTACGTCGTGGGCTGCGACGGCGCGCACAGCCTGGTCCGCAAGGCGGCCGGGCTGACCTTCGAAGGCGACGCCTTCCCCGAGCAGTACATGATCGGCGACGTCGAGCTCGACTGGGAACTGCCCGCCGGCTACAGCATGCGGGCCGTGAACCTGGACACGAACGGTGCGATGGACGACATGCTCGTCTGCATTCCGATGCCGGGCGTTCGGCGGTACTGGCTGTCGATGCTGCGCCCCCGCGCCCAAGCCTGGGGCGAAGACGGCTCGAACGCGCCGGACGGGACCGTCCTCGGCCTGGAGAATGGCCACGGACCGGACCTCCGGCACATCCAGGCCGTGCTCGACCGGCTGTCCCCGGAGCCGACGACCGCCTCCACGCTGCGCTGGTCCTCCACCTACCGGACCAACCACCGCCTGGTGGACCGCTACCGGAACGGCCGCCTCTTCGTCGCCGGGGACGCCGCGCACATCCACCCGCCGATCGGCGGGCAGGGTCTGAACACCGGCGTGCAGGACGCCCACAACCTCGCCTGGAAGCTGGCCCTGGCCGTCCGCGGTCTGGCCACGGACGACGTGCTGGAGAGCTATCACGCCGAACGCCACCCGGTCGCGCAGGAGGTGGTCGACCGCACCGTCCGCCATGCCCGCACCGTCAGCCAGGCCCGAACCGTCAGCCATGCCCGCTCCGGCCTCAGCAGCAACGGGGACGACGCCGAGATGCTGCTGCGGCGCCAGGCCCAGTTGCTGGTCGCCTACCCGGACAGCCCGTTGATCCAGCCGCAGGCGGCGGACGGCACACCCACGGCCGGTCCCGCCCCCGGCGACCGGGCACCGGACTGCCGCGGCCTGCTGAGCGACCTCGCCACCTACCCGCGACGGCTGTTCGACCTGCTGCGCACCCCGCGGCACGTGCTGCTGCTGTTCGCGGGCTCGGAGCACGCCTCCGGCAGCGGCGCCGCCCGGCTCGAGGCCTGCGCCGCCGCGGCGCAGCACGCCGCCCACGGCCTGATCGACGCCTATCTGGTCACCGCCGCAGAGGTACCGCAGGACGCCCGCCCGGTCGGCCTGCGCCCGCCGCGGGTGCGCGACGCGGCGGGCGAGTTCCGCGACGCCTATGCGCCGCGTGACGGCGAGGCCCTCCTGATCCGCCCGGACGGCTATCTCTCCGGACGCTTCCACCCGGCCGTACCGGAACGCCTGACGGCGCATCTGCGCCGAACCTTCGCCTGACTCCCACTGCCGCGGGCGGAGCGCCGCCGGTGGAGTGCGGCGAAACCGTCGCCGGTGTCCTGCGCCAGATGGAGGCCACCGGCGTGGGCCAGACCCTCGATGCGCGCCCCTCACCGGTGCTCACCCTGGCAGGGAGCGCCGTGCCAGGGTGAAGCAACTTGTGTGAGGAGGAAGACGGTCGGGTGCGGTGGCGGAGTTCGGGCTGGTATTGCTGTTGTGGATCATCAAGACATGGATGTGCGGCATGGAGAAGGTGTCGCAGATCGGGCAGCAGCGGGTATTTCGTGAGGTAGCTGACAACAGCAGCGAGTTAGTGCTCGTTGTTGCGTCGGCGACGGGACCGGAATTCCGGATTCGAGTGCGTGCTCCTATCGAGGCCGCCCTCGGCGGCGCCGCGTTCGGTCGTGCGCTGTCGTGCCGATTGCTGGACGCGGAGCGACGGAAAGCAGCCCCGGGTGAGGACCCGGGGCTGCTTCCGGTACTGCTGGGTTCACCGGCGCCCGTCGGCCGCGTCACCCGCGTGTTCCACTCCGGGGAGGGGCCGGGGTGGACCCGGGGATCGTGGCGGGCGAGCCCACGCGGTGTCAGGAGCAGGTGTACTGCACGGGCTGGTCGGGGTCGCTCCCGATGAGGGTCTTCTCGTCGGCGCTGATCGCAACGATCGAGAACAGGTTCGAGACCGCGGACAACGAGTCCGAGACCACGCCGTCGCGCCACAGGACAGGGTGTGTGGTCGACCCGACGTACGCGATGCCGCCCACGGTTCCGTTGCCGCCGATGGCCCTGCCCTCCAGGGCGCCATCGGTGATGGTCCGGACCACCGAACCCTGGGTGTTCCATTCGACTGCGGCGTAGCTCGTGTCGTTGATCACGCCGCCGACGATGCGCCCGTCCCGGATCGCCCACGGAGTGACGTCGGTGTTGGGGCCTTTCGTGGCCAGCGTGTGCCACACACCGTTGAGGTCCGTGACGAAGCCACCCGAGTCGTTGGTCCCGATGATCCGGCCCTGCTCGTCGATGTCGCGGGGAGTCAGGAAGACGGATGCGGGGAGAGGCAGTTCGCGGTACGTCCCCGGTGCGCTCGCGGGCCATACCACCAGGATGTTCTTCGTGCCGACCTGGGCGGTCCCGGCGATGTCACCGGCGTTGTTGATCACGCTGGCCCTCGCGCCGCCCCAGGCCGGGTTGGACGGCAGCGTGGTCGTCGTCCCGGTGCGGCTGATGGTCACGGCCGTGGACTTGTTGTTGGTGAAGGTGTTGCCCACGATCAGGCCGGACGCGTTGACGTCCGACACGTTGGGCCCGTCCACGGGGAGCCGCAGCACGACCTTCCCGTTGTCCCACAGCGTCCCGCGCTTGTCCTTGTAACCGTAAGGCCAGGTGGTGGAGCGCGTTGCGGTGATGCCGACCCCGTACCGGCCGCCGTCGGTCGCGGACAGCGAGCCCTTGGTCGTGCCGGCCGGCAGTTCCCAGGCCGTCTGCTGCCAATTGCAGGCCGCCGCTTGAGCGGTGCCGACCGGTACGAGACCGAGTGCCGCCGTGACCGCCGCCACGGCGAGCACGGATCCTTTTCGTCGGTTGAACAAGGGGTCCGCCCTTCTTCGTAAGGAATGCACTTCTGGCTGCTCACCCTGGCAGGGAGCGCTGTGCCAGGTGAAGCAACTTGCGTGAGGAGGAAAACGGTCAGGTGCGGTGGTGGATTTCGCGTCGGTGTTGCCGTGGTGGATGATCACGGCGTGGATGTTCGACATGGAGAAGGTGCCGCAGATCGGGCAGCGACGGGTATTTCGTGAGCTAGCCGACAACAGCAGTGAGTTACTGAGGTATTCAGGGCGGGGTCGGTGGAGTGAGTGACAGGCTGGTGCCGCCAGGCATTCCTCGATGAGGGCGGGCCGGAGCTGGATGTGTCGTAGGCCTCGGCAAAGGGTGCGGGTGAGGTGGTCGGAGTCGGTGAAGGCGGTGTCCGCCATCGGGCCGCGTCGCAGGAGCGACCAGAGGCCTTCGACCGGGTTGAGGTCCGGTGCGCAGGAGGATAGTTGGAAGACGGTGAGCCAGTCGTGCTCGGCGGTGTACTGCTTCATGCCAACCGTGAGGTGAGTGTTGAGGTTGTCCCCTACCAGGACGATCGGGCCGCCGAGCTGGATGTGCGCGCGGACGGCGAGGTCGCGATAGTCGGTCCAGGCGAAGCTCTTGCGGGCTCCTTTGAGCGGGTGGTGGAAGGGGCCGGCAGATCATTCGGCTTCTCTCGCCGGGCTTGTAGCAGCACGGTGCGGTCACTGGGATTCGGCGGCGGGAGCGTCCTCGGACGCGGACCGATGAAGGTGTGGACGTACCACTTGTCCGTTCCGCGCTTGCCGCGCCACTGGATGTGGAACCCCAGGAAGTCGAACCCCTCGCTCAGGTACACCGGTTGGGTCTTGGCTTCCGAGAGCCGCAACCCCATCGGTGCGAGGACCTGGGGCGATCCCCTCGCGCAGTGCCTCGGTGTCCTGCCTGGCCCCTCCGACCAGGACGACGAGGTGAGTCGGCGGCGGGAATCGCACCCGCCGCCGCTCACAGAACCGTGCGGGAGCCTCTCGGCTCACACGGCTCCCATCGTCCAGCCGTCAGGCTTGAGTGGCTGTTGCACCCACCGCTCCAGATACATCGCGGCCACCGCCCCGGCCCTTCACCGGAGCAGCCTGCGGTGGTTTGAGACCTCCCCCCTGCGTGGGCGGTCCCGGAGGGAAACCGGATGCGGCAGAGCAGCCCTGCCTGGCACCATGGCTCCCGTGATCACGTGTCGAAAGGCCGATGCCGCGTAGGCGGCCACGCGCGCTGCGCGCCGAACGACCGGTCTCCCGCGTCTGGGGGCCGACCCCGCCGCTCCGGATTCACGGACTCTCCGCCGGGACGAGCCTGGCTGTGCACCGGGTCGAGTACCTGAGCGTCAGCTTCTACCTACACCTGGGTGCCACTGACCGGGCATTGCGGCGATACCGCGAATTCCTGCATCCGCCGGGAAGGCGTCCGCTGTACCCGCAGGAATCGCATTGCTCGTGCTCGGGGTGTTCCTTCGACGACGTCAGGCACGCGCGTGACGTGCTGGAGGAAGTCCTGGAGAGACTGCCGGAACAGGCGCGTGCCGAGCTCGGCCGGCTTGTGAGGCCTCTGGATACGGTGTTCTTGCGCCGTACCCTCCCTGACCCGTTCGCGCACCGGCGCCAGTGGCGCACGGAGTTCTGGTGGTACCGCCGCCTGGCTGACAGGTCGGAGTGGGGGTGAAAAGACCTGCGGCCGGCCCCGCACCGAGATGGGACGATCACAGCCATGGCTGCTGTCGTGACGGCGGCCTGCATCTCGAGTTCAGAGTGGCAGACTTGGCCCATGACTCTCTCCCTCCCCGAGCCCGACCAGCAACTCTCCGACCCCAGCACGCTGTTGCTGGACTACCTCGACCACTACCGATCCGTGATCAGCGCCAAGACCGAGGGAATGTCCGACACGGAGCTGCGCATCAGCCGGCTCCCTTCCGGATGGACCATGCTCGAATTGCTGAAGCACCTCGTCCACATGGAGCAGCGCTGGCTGCGCTGGGGCTTCCGGGCCGAACAGGTCTCAGCGCCCTGGGGCGACCGTGGTCCGGCGGACCGCTGGTACGTCGGACCCCAGGAAACAGCCGCCGAACTTCTCGCCGCACTGCACGCGGGCGGCAAGCACACCCGAGCCATCGTGTCGGGTACGCCCCTGTCCACCGTCGCCGAGCCCGGAGGCCGCTTCCCTGACGACGGCACCCCGCGGCCCACCCTGGGTTGGATCCTGTTCCATGTCCTCCAGGAGTACGCCCGTCACGCAGGCCACCTGGACATCGTTCGCGAGCTCACCGACGGCGTCACTGGCTGATGGTCATCGGCTACGACGAGGCTTCGGACCTCGCCGCCGTCGAACGCGGGCTTCACACGGTCGGGCCCGCTGTGGGTCTGGCGCGCCGCCAGGTGAGGACCCAGGCGGCGGTGAGCAGCGAGCCGACGCCTGCCAGGGCCATCGCGCCGCCCGTGCCGCTCGCCGCGGTGATCGCACCGAAGCAGACGGGGCCGACGCCCTGCAGTGTCATGTGGCCTGAGCCGAGCAGGCCGAAGGCCTGGCCTTGGCCGCGCTCGGGGAGGGCCGCCAGGAACTCCCGTTGCAGGCCCAGGCCATAGGCGAAGCCGCAGCCGCTGCAGAGCAGCAGTACTGCCGCGAGCAAGCGGCCCGGTTCCGCGGCGAAGCCGATCAGTGGCACGCCCATCAGCGCGATCAGCGGCACCACCAAGCGCTCCCGCGTCGACGGCCGGAGCAGGCGGCCGACCAGCAGGTCGCCCACGAGCATGCCGACCGGCAGGCCGGCCAGCAGTATGGCGTAGGAGCCGGCGGGGAAGCCGTGTGCACCCGTGTAAGCGACGATCAGTCCCTCCGCGCCCGCGACGAACGCGCTCGGCAGCCACTGGGCGAGCAGCAGCCGGCGTACCGCGCGGTCGCGCAGCAGGGTGGTGCCGCCGCGCAGACTGTTCCGCACGGCGCCGCCACCCGTGTGGCCGCTCGCATCGCCCCTTTCCTCCCGCTCGACAGGGACACGTGGCATCCGCAGCCGGACGGCCGCCGCGCACACCAGGTTCAGCGCCGCGCCGATCGCCAGCGCCTGCCGCGGGCCCAGGGCCTCGACGACCGCGCCGCCGAGCGCCAGGCCGAACAGCTGCGCGCCACTGGAGGCCAGGTTGTTGAGGGAGCGTCCGAGCACGTATGCGTCACCACTCAGCCAGCGGGCCACCAGCCGGGCCGAGGCGCCGCTGAACACCGGCGTGGCGAGCGCGACGAGGGCGACCAGAGCCAGGCCGGCCGCCGTCGGCAACCGGACGAGGGCGAGCAGCGCCGCCGCCGCACCCTCCACCAGGAAGCCGCCGACGATCAGCGCCCGGGGCGGCAGACGGTCGGCCAGTGAGCCGAAGAGCAGCGAGCCGAACAGCTGCGGGAGGAAACCCGCTCCGAAGGCGAGGGCACTGAGCAACGCGGAGCCGGTACCCGTGAAGACCAGCACGGAGAAGGTGGTGATCCGCAACGAGCCGGCCGTCACGCCGACCACGCGGGTCACGAAGAGCAGCCGGAAGCGCGGCTCGGCCAGCACCTCGCGGTAGGTCGTACGTCGCGCGGCGGCCGACTGCGCCGGGGAACAGGGGGGAGCGGTCGTCATGCGAAGCAGCGTCGTGCCAAGGGCCGGTGCGCCGCGAATGATTCGCCCCAGCACGTAAGGTCTTGCGGGCGCGGTCTACCTTTGAGGCGTGCTCCGCTACACCGCCACCGCCGAGGATCTGCTGCGCAGCCGCTTCGCGCTCTCGCCGGCCTTTGAGCTCTGTGGCCTGCTACGCCGCCTGTGCGGCATGGGCGCACCGCTGCCGGGCGGGTGGGCCGCGCGTCTCGCGCCCGGCTTCGCGCGCCTTCGCCGCGAGACTGCGCTGGACGCCGTGCTGGCCCTGCAGACCAGCTCTTCGGGCGCCAACTTCGTTGCCCCGCCGCCTCGCGGGCTCGCTCAGACCTGGGCCGACGACCTGGCGGCCATCCGGGCCACCCCGCTCTCCGTCGCCCGGGACGAGATCGACCGGCTGGGACGCCGGGCGCCGGTCCGCGACCCGCGGGTGCGCGCGCTGCTGGATTCGGACGAGGTGGTCGACCTGATCGGCGACGCCCTCGATCGCGCCTGGAACGACCTGATGGCGCCCGACTGGTCGCAGCTGCGGGCGATCTGCGAGCGCGACGTGGTGCACCGCGTCGGCGTGATCGGCGAGCGCGGCTGGCGGGAGGCGATCGAGGGGCTGGACCGGGGACTGGTGTGGAGCGGGCTCAGCCTCCAGGTGCCGTTGCACTCCGAGAACGCGGTGGTCGACCTCTCGGGGGAGGGATTGCTGATGGTCCCCTCGGTGCTGGTCTGGCCGGGCGTGGCGGCGTTCTACGACGAGCCCTGGCCGAAGGCGCTGGTCTATCTGGCGCGCGGCACCTCGACGCTCTGGGAGCGGGCCGCGCCCGGCCCGGACGCGCAGGCCGCGCTGGCCGCCCTGCTCGGGCGCTCCCGGGCGCGACTGCTGGCGGAGTTGGGGACGCCCGCCAGCACCAGTCAGCTCGCCCGCAGCCTCGGCATGGCTCCCGGCGCGGTCGGCGACCACCTTGCCGTCCTGCGGGCGTCCGGCTTGCTGGCCCGGGCGCGCTCCGGCCGCGCGGTGCTGTATCGCCGCACCGCGCTCGGTGACGCGCTGGTCGGGGGTGCCACGGAAGCGATGTGACGTCCCGGGTGGCGAGGGGCAGCCGGACGAGGGGCCGGCGTACGACCTCGGCGCCGGTGTCGTCACGGGCAGCCCGTTCGCCGAGGCGCTGCCCGAGCCGGCGGTGGGCGAGCGGGTCGCGCCGGCCGCGGCAATGCCCGGCGAGGTGCCCGGCGAGGTGGATCTTGGTGGTCAGCCCGCCGCGAGAGCGTCCGATGGCGTGATGGCCGGGTTCGTCGGCCGGGGCCCCTTTTGACG
>NZ_JBHVFE010000316.1:0-10693 GCF_042801945.1 Kitasatospora sp. NPDC057542 | reverse complement strand
GTCGGGGCACCGCCGTTCGGCTCGGCCGCCGTCCGGCTGTCAGCCGGGCAGGAGCCGCCGGAGGATCGGCGCGGCCCGGTCGGCGAGGTCGTGCTCACCGTCCGGGGTCGGGTGCAGCCCGTCCGCGTAGACCCGGTCGGCGTCGGCGACGGGCAGCACGTCCCGGCCGTCGACCAGGTGCAGCCGCGGGTCGCCGAGCCGCTGGAGCACCCGGACCGCCTCGCCGGTCAGCTCGCGGATGCCCTCCAGGGTGAGTCCGGCGGCGTTGACCGTCCTCTCCCGCTCCGCCGAGGGCAGCGCGGCGATCACCGCGACCGGAGTGTCGGGGTGGCCGTCGCGGATGGTCTCGACGAAGCCGCACACCGCCGAGCCCCAGCTGCGCGCGGTGAACACGCTGCGGATGTAGGCGTTGGTGCCGATCTCCAGGGTGATCAGCTCGGCCGGGGTGTCCCGGACGACCCGGGCGACCAGCGGGTCCAGGTACGCCTCCCCGGCGAAGCCGAGGTTGCGCAGCCGCCAGCCGTGCCGGACGGCCACCAGGGAGACCCAGCTCTCCGACGGGCCGTGCGGGAACATGGCGTGGGTGAGCGAGCTGCCGTAGGCGATCCAGCGCGGGCCGGTGCGTTCGAGGGGCTCCAGCACCCGGTGGCCGCGCAGCGAGAGCCGGCCGATCCGGGTGCGGCTGAGGTGCGGCAGCCAGACCTCCACTTCGGCCGGGCCGTTCGCGCCGGAGGGCAGCGGCAGGGCCAGCCGGCGGCGGCCGGACACCGGGTGCCAGCGGTGGGCGACGACGCCGTCCACCACCACGTCCAGCGGTGCGCTGCCGGGCTCGGCGTCCAGTTCCAGGACCAGTTCGACGGCGTCGGTGCGCAGGCCGAAGCGGGCGCCGGCCGGGAGCTGCGCGAGGCGGGCGAAGTCGGCGGAGAGTGTGGTCGCCACCCGGTCCAGCGGCAGGCGCAGCGGGATCCAGCGGTCCTCGTGGCGGGCCAGGCCGCTGATGCCGTCCCAGGAGAGCCGGGGGTCGTCCGGGGTGAGCCGTTCGACGGCGGTGGCGGCGGGCCGGGCGGCGGTCACGCCCGGTCCTCCTGGAGGTCCGCGGCCCGGGCCGGCGCCTCGCCGGCCGGGGCCTCGACCGGCGGCGCCTCCGCAGTGGTCCCGACCTCCGCAGCGGCCCCGCCCTTCGGTGCGCCCAGCCCGAGGGCGGCGGCGACCAGCCCGACGGCCGAGAACACCGCGGCCACCAGGAAGGCCCAGTGGTACGCGGAGAGCGAGGGCGAGGCGCCGCCGACGCCGGTGAGCACCGCCGCGCCGACCGCGACGCCGATGCCGCCGCCGAGCTGGAGGGCGGCGGTGACCAGCGCGGTGGCCAGGCCCTGGTCCTCGTTCTTCACGCCGCTGACGGCGGCGATGTTGAAGGCGAGGAAGCTGGTGCCGTTGCCGAGCCCGTGCACGATCAGCGCGGGCAGCAGGACGCTCGGGTAGTCGCTGTCGGTGCCGGTGCGCAGGAACAGCAGGATGCCGCCGCCCTGGAGGAGCAGGCCGAGGACGGCCGCCGGGCGCAGCCCGGAGCGGTTGATCAGCTTGGGTGCGAGGTTGGCGGCGAGCAGGATCGCGGCGGCCATCGGGACGATCGCCAGGCCCGCCTGGAGGGCGCTGTAGCCGAGCACCTGCTGGAGGTAGAGCAGGGCGATGAACTGCCAGCCGATGGTGGCGCAGGCCCAGACCAGGCCGACGGTGTTGGCGGTGGACAGGGTGCGCGAGCGGAAGATCCGCAGCGGCAGCAGCGGGTCGGCGCGGCGCTGCTGGATGACCACGAAGACGACCAGCAGCACGACGGCGGCGATCAGCGAGCCGAGGGTGGCGGTGGAGCCCCAGCCGACCTCGGGGGCGCGGACGAGTCCGAGGACGAGCAGCAGGACGCCGGCGGTGGCGGTGAGCGCGCCGGCCGCGTCGAAGCCGGGCCGTTCGCCGGTGCGCGGCTGGTCGGGGGCGACGGCGTAGTTGGTGACGGCGAGGACCAGCGAGGCGACGACGAAGGGGACGAAGAAGATGAGCCGCCAGTGCAGTTCGGTCAGGACGCCGGAGAACACCAGGCCGGCCGCGTAGCCGCTGGCGCCGGTGAGGGAGAAGATGCCCATCGCGCGGGTGCGCTCGGGGCCCTCCTTGAACGTGGTGGTGATGATCGACATCGCCGCGGGGGCGATGAAGGCGGCCGCGACGCCCTTGATGACGCGGCTGACGACCAGCAGGGTGCCGTCGGAGACGAGCCCGCCGGCGAGGCTGACCAGGGCGAACACGGCGGTGGCCCAGAAGAACAGCCGGCGCCGGCCGAAGAGGTCGGCGGCGCGGCCGCCGAGCAGCAGGAAGCCGCCGTAGGCGACGGCGTAGCCGGAGATGATCCATTGCAGCGTCTCCGGCCCGAGGCCGAGGTCCTGCTTGATCTCCGGCAGGGCGACACCCGTCAGGGAGACGTCCATCGAGTCGAGGAAGAGCTGGGCGCAGAGCACCAGGAGTGCCAACCCCTTGTGTGCGCCGAGGGTGCGGGGCGCCGTGTCCGGCATCGGCCCTCTCCCTATCCATCTGGCAGACAATCGTCTGCATCTCAATCAAGTGGACCGAACGTAGCAGCCAAATCATCTAGCGTCAAACAATCTCCGCGCCTCACGAACCCCAACACCCCTTGCATCGCGAGGAGTTGACTTCCTATTGTTTGATAATTGCCGAACCTTAGAAATATCGGCCCTACCCACGGGGGAGTTGCCCACCCATGCCCGAATCCGTCAGACGTCCCCGCCTGCCCTCACTCACCGGCATCAGGTTCCTGATCGTGGTACCGGTCTTCGCCTTCCACGCGGACATGGAGAAACCGTTCGGCGACGCGGGGGTCGCCGACGCCTACGCCTGGCTCGTCGGCAACGTCGCCTGGACCGCGATCAGCTGCTTCTTCGTCCTCAGCGGCTTCGTGATCACCTGGGGCTCCCGCCCCGGCCACGGCGCCCGCGGCTTCTGGCGCCGCCGGGCCGCCAAGATCTACCCGCTGCACGTGCTCACCTGGGCCGCCGCGCTGGTGCTGCTCGCCGTGGCCGGCACTGCGGCCACCGTCCGTCAGGCCGTTCCCAACCTGTTCCTGGTGCACACGTGGAACCCGGACCGCGAGGTCTTCTCCAGCCTCAACGACGTCAGCTGGTCGATCTCCTGCGAGGTCTTCTTCTACGCCGCCTTCCCGCTGCTGGTGCACCGGATCCAAAGGATCCGCCCCGAGCGGCTCTGGGCCTGGACCGCCGGGGTGATCGCCGCGGTCCTGCTCGTCCCGGCCGCCTCAGCCCTGCTGCCGGACCGTCCGCCGCTGCCGTTCGGCTCCGGCTCGGTGTGGCAGTTCTGGTTCGTCTACGTGTTCCCGCCGGTGCGGCTGCTGGAGTTCGTGCTGGGCATCCTGCTCGCCCGGATCGTCCTCACCGGCCGCCGGCTGCCGGTCGGGGCACTGCCCGCCGCGCTGCTCCTCGTCCCGGCCCAGCTCCTGGCCAAGCAGCTGCCGTTCCTGTGGGGCCTGACCACCCCCGCGATCGTCCCGATCGCCCTGCTGCTGCCCGCACTCGCCGCCCGCGACGTGGCCGGCAGGCGCACCTTCCTCACCTCCCGCCCACTGGTCACCCTCGGCAGCTGGACCTTCGCCTTCTACCTGGTCCACCGGCTGATCCTGGACCACGGCCACCGCGCCCTCGGCGCCGGACGGACCTTCACCACCCCGGTCGCCGCCGCGCTGCTGCTCGGCGCGTTCACCGCCGCCTGGCTGCTCGCCGGCCTCCTGCACCGCTACGTCGAGCTCCCGGCGGTACGGCTGCTCGGCACGCCCCGCCGGCGCCCCACCGACCCCACGCCCCCGGGCCCCTCGACGGGCCCGGTGTCCGCGTCCGGCCCTGCCGCCGACCACCTGACCGACGCCACGACCACCTGACCGCGACCACAGCGATCCGACCGAGAGGCAGACCGATGACCGATCAGGACCTCACCGCCTACCCCCTCCCGCTCTCCTCCTACGGCGAGCCGCCCGCCGAGTTCGCCGAGCTGCGCGCCAAGTGCCCGGTCAGCCGGGTCCGGCTGCCCAGCGGCGACCAGGCCTGGCTGGTCACCGGCTACGACGAGGTCGTCTCCGCGCTCTCCGACCAGCGGCTGTCCCGAGCCGCCCTGCGCGAACCGGGCGCCGTGCGCACCGTCTCCGGCGAGGACTTCTCCGACAACCCGTACAACCTGCTCAACCAGGAGGGCCCCGACCACGCCCGGCTGCGCCGGCTGATCGCCCCCGCCTTCACCCCGCGCAAGGCCGAGCGCTGGCGCTCCCGGGTGGCCGAGATCGCCGACGAGCTGATCGACCGCCTGGTCGAAGGTCCCCGTCCGGCCGACCTGCACCACGACTTCGCGGCCGTGCTGCCGGTCTGGGTGATCTGCGAGATGGTCGGCGCCCCGGTCGAGGACCGCCCGCTGCTCCAGCAGTGGACCGACCGGCTGGTCTCCATCACCGCCCACACCCCCGAGGAGCGGCTCGCCGCCCGCCAGGAGTCCGCCGCGTACGTCGCCGGGCTGGTCGCCGAACGCCGCGCGAACCCCGGCGAGGACCTGCTCTCCACCCTCATCGCGGCCCGCGACGACCAGGACCGCCTCGACGAGCGCGAGCTGGTCTGGCTCGGCATCAACCTGCTGGTGGCCGGTCACGACACCACCGTCAGCGCCGTCTCCCGGGCGCTCTACCAGCTGCTGCGCCACCCCGACCAGTGGCGCCTGCTCACCGAGCGCCCCGACCTGCTGGAGAACGCGACCGAGGAACTGCTGCGCTACGCCCCGCCGTCCGAGATCGGCTTCATGCGGATCGCCACCGAGGACCTGGAGCTGGCCGGCACCCCGGTCGCCAGGGGCGAGGGCGTCATCCCGGTGATGCACGCGGCCGGCCGCGACATCCGCCGGGTGGACGACCCGGAGCGGCTCGACCTCACCCGCACCGACCCCAGGCACGTCGCCTTCGGCCACGGCGCCCACTACTGCCCCGGCGCAGGCGTCGCCCGGATGGAGCTCCAGGTCGCCTTCGGCACCCTGGCCCGCCGGCTGCCCTCGCTGCGGCTCGCGGTGCCCGCCGAGCAGGTCGAGTGGCTCGGCGGTCTGCTGACGCTGCGCCCGAAGGCGCTGCCCGTCGAGTGGTGACGGCCCCCGGCCCGACACCATGCCCCGGCGACCCGGTCCGACGGCCCGTCCGTTGGGCCGGGTCCCCGCCCGCCGCCCGGCCGTTGGGACGGGATCCGGTCCGTACCGACGCCCGAAGACGGAACGCCCGTCCGATCCCGAGACTTGGGGCCAGCCGGTACACCGTCCCACACCGACCGGACCACCCGCTCCGCCCAGGAACGAGGACCCATGCCCACCACGCCCCCGTCGGCCCTGACCGGCCACAACCTGACCCTCACCGACATCGTCTCCGTCGCCCGCGCCCGTCCCGACGCCGCCAGACCGGTCCTCGCCCCCGCCGCCGCCGAGAAGATGGCCGCCTCCGTCGCCCTCAAGGAGGACTGGCTGGCCCGCGGCATCCCGCTGTACGGCATCACC
Organism: Kitasatospora sp. NPDC057542; assembly: GCF_042801945.1. NCBI lineage: Bacteria > Bacillati > Actinomycetota > Actinomycetes > Kitasatosporales > Streptomycetaceae > Kitasatospora > Kitasatospora sp. NPDC057542. Next base: position 5,101 of record NZ_JBHVFE010000316.1, on the reverse strand, counting down.
ACCGGCTTCGGCGACTCCGTCGCGCACCAGATCTCCGCCGACCGGGCCGCCGCGCTCCAGCGGAACCTGGTCACCTACCACCTCAACGGCACCGGCCCGATCGCCGCGCCCGAGGTCGCCCGCGCCGTCCAGCTGATCCGCGCCAACTGCCTGGGCCGCGGCCCCTCCGCGATCCGCCCCGCCGTGGTCGACACCCTGCTGCGCCACCTGGCCGCCGACATCCTGCCGCTCATCCCCGAACGGGGCTCGCTCGGCGCCAGCGGCGACCTCGTCCCGCTCTGCTACCTGGCGCACGCCCTGCTCGGCGAGGGCGAGGTGCTGCACCGCGGCCGGGTCCGCCCGGCCGCCGAGGCGCTCGCCGAGGAGGGCATCGAGCCGGTCGTGCTCTGCGCCAAGGAGGGCCTGGCACTGATCAACGGCACCGCCTTCACGTCCGCCTTCGCCGTCCTCGCCGCCCACGACGCGGCCGAACTCGCCGCCGCCGCCGACATCGCCACCGCCCTCGCCGTGGAGGCGCTGCACGGCAACGCCTCGCACTTCCACCCGTTCCTGCACCGCCAGAAGCCGCACGGCGGCCAGCTCACCTCCGCCGCCGCGATCCGGGCCCTGCTCGACGGCTCCGAACTCGCCACCGACTACCGGGGCATCCTCGACCGCCAGGAGCGCCTGGGCGAGCGCGGCTTCCTCACCCACGAACACCGCATCCAGGACCCCTACTCGCTGCGCTGCGCCCCGCACGTCACCGGCGTGCTGCGGGACACCCTGGACTGGGTACGGCCCTGGCTGGAGACCGAGGTCAACTCCTCCACCGACAATCCGCTGTTCGACACCGAGGAGGGAGTGCTCCATCACGGCGGCAACTTCTACGCCGGCCACGTCGGTCAGGCCATGGACAGCCTCAAGACCGCCGTCGCCAACACCGCCGACCTGCTCGACCGCCAGCTCGCCCTGGTGGTCGACCCCAGGTACAGCCGCGGCCTGCCGCCCAACCTGATCGCCCCCGCCGCCGACACCGACGCCCACGCCGGACTGCACCACGGCTTCAAGGGCATGCAGATCGCCGCCTCCGCGCTCACCGCCGAGGCGCTCAAGACCGCCGCGCCCGCCTCGCTCTTCTCCCGGTCCACCGAGGCGCACAACCAGGACAAGGTGAGCATGGGCACGATCGCCGCCCGCGACGCCCGTACGGTCGTCGAGCTCGCCCGCGACGTCACCACGATCCACCTGCTCGCCGTCGCCCAGGCAGTCGAGCTGCGCGGCCTGCGCAGGGCCTCGCCCACCCTCCAGAAGGTGCACGGCCTGATCCGCGAGCACGCCCCGTTCACCGACCGCGACCGGCGGATGGACGGCGACATCGCCGCCGTGGCCGGCCTGGTCCGGGACGGTTCGCTGCGCCGCGCCGCCGGGCTCCCGGAGCCCTTCGCCGCACGCTGACCCCGCGCACCGCCCGTCCGTCCCCTGCTCCACCGATGCCCGTGTGCCGGTCCCGTCCACCGGCCCGCCCGCGGCCCCCGCCGCTCCCCCGCACCGGCACGTCCCGACCGTGACTCCCCCAGCCCGAGGAGCAATCAGAGATGCTGCTACTGCGCGACCCCGCCCGACGACAGGACGCCGCCGAGCGTCTGGACTCCCACACCGCCCTGATCCACCGCACCTGGCAGGGCCAGGACCCGGCCGACCACTACGGCGCCAAGATCGCCACCACACTGGCCGCCGCCGTGCGCTCCCCGATGTACGCCGCCACCCTCACCGGCGAACTCGCCGAACGGCTGCGCTCGGACACCCCGCTGCCCGCCGCCGAGACCCTGGACGCCTTCGCCGCGCTGCCGTTCCTCGGCAAGAAGGAGCTCGGCGGCCACGGCGCCGGCGCGTTCACCCGCCCGCTGTCGGAGTTCCTGCACTACTACGAGTCCTCCGGCACCACCGGCGACCCGGCCCCCGCCCCCAAGGCGGTGGACGACCTGCTGATCAACACGCTCAACATCGGTGAGACGTGGGGCCGGCTGCTGCAGCCCGCCGACGTGGCCCTCATCCTCATCAACGCCCCCTTCGCGCCCGCCGCCTACCAGTTCGAGAAGGTGCTGGAGTACCTCGGGGTGATGTCCTTCCGCCCCTGGGTGGACAACATCACCGGCGACTACACCCGGGTGCTGCGGCTGATCTCCGAACTGAACGCCAACGTCTACGTCGGACCGCCCTCCCGACTGCTGGAGCTGGCCCAGTTCTCCCGGCTGGCCGGCCTGCCGCTGCCCCGCTTCGACCGGCTGCTGCTGATGGCCGAGCAGACCGGCCCCAGTTTCCTGCGCCACCTCGAACGCCTCACCGGCGCCACCGCCTACGTCGGCTCGTACGGTTCCTCGGAGACCGGCACCCTCGCCGTCACCTGCGAACACCGCCGGCTGCACCTCCAGTTGCAGAGCTACCTGCTGGAGATCGACGACGGCGAACGCACCACCGTGCTCGGCCCGGACGGCGAGCCGGTGCAGGGCGAACTGATCGTCACCACCCTGGACATCCCCTCCCGCCCGCTGCTGCGCTACCGCACCGGCGACCTGGTCCGGATCGAGACCGACCCGTGCGACTGCGGCATCCGGCTGCCCGTCCTGCGCACCCTCGGCCGGGCCCAGGACGTCCTGCTGCTCGCCGAGAACAACATCCGCCAGGACGACCTGGAGGAGGCGCTGTGGGCCGAGGCCCTGCCCGGCGCCTCGGTGTTCAACTACATGCTGGTGCTGCGCGGCAAGACCATCGTCTGCCTGGTCACCACCGACGGCACCCCGGACGGCTCGTGGTCCGGGGTGCTGGAACAGCGCCTCGCCCCGCTGTTCGAGGAGTACACGGTGACGGTCCACCCGGTGGAGAAGCTGCCCCCGCTGGCCTCGCTCGGCCAGTACCTGGGCTGGAAGCTCTCCCGGGTCCTGGACCTCAACGAGGAGGCCAACTGGGGCCGGCTGCCCGCGCCGCTCACCTCGCTGGTGCGCGAGTCGCTGGCGCAGGTCGCCCAGGCCACGGGGGTTGAGGCATGAGCGAGCGCAGGGAGCTCATCATCAAGAGGTGCGCGTTGCGCGAAGCGCTCGCCAAGCGCAGCGAGGTGGGCGCATGAGCGAGCGCAGGGAGCTCATCATCGAGAGGTGCGCGTTGCGCGAAGCGCTCGCCGAGCGCAGCGAGGTGGGCGCATGAGCGGAATCGCCGGGCTGGTGTCGCGCACCGGGGATGTGCGCGAACAGGCCGAACTCGTACGGGAGTTCACCGACACCCTGACCCACCGCGGCCCGCGCCGCGGCGGCACCTGGCTGGCCCGGCACGCCGGTCTCGGCCACCGGCAGTTCCACACCGGGCCCCGCAACGACGTGCCGCAGCCCTGGTTCCCGCCCGAACTGGACCCGGCGCCGGCCGTCATCGCCTTCTCCGGCGAACTGCTCGGCCCCGGCCCGCTGCACACCGCACTGACCGCCCGCGGCCAGCGCATCCGCAACGGCTCGGACGCCGAACTCGTCCTGCGCGCCTACCTGGAATGGGGCACCGCCGCCGCCGAGCGGCTGGTCGGCGGCTACGCGGCGGCGATCTGGGACACCCGCACCGAGGAGCTGGTACTGATCCGCGACCGGCTCGGCGTCGAGCCGCTCTACTGGGCCGAACTCCCGGACGGCTCGCTCGCGTTCGGCTCCGAACCGAAGGCCCTGCTGGCCGCCGGACTGCCCGCCGAGGTGGACGCGAACGGCCTGGTGGACGTCCTCACCGTCGCGCTCAAGCGCCCCGGCGACGCCGTCTACCGCGGCCTGCACGAGGTCCGCCCCGGCTGGCTGCTGGTGGCCGGCCCGAACGGCGTGCGCCACCGCCGGTACTGGGCGCCGGAGGCCGCCGAGCACACCGACGACGAGCGGACCACCGTCCGGCGGGTGCGCGCCCTGCTCGCCGACACCGTGCGCCGGCAGTCCGCCGACACCGGCGTCAAGCCCGGCGCCCTGCTCTCCGGCGGCCTGGACTCCAGCGCCATCGTCGGCCTGGCCGCGGCCGGCGGCGACAAGGTCTCCACCTACTCGGTCGACTTCGCCGGCAGCGAGACCGACTTCAAGGCCGACGCCCTGCACGTCAGCCGGGACGCCCCGTACGTGCGGGCCGTGGTCGACCACGTGGGCACCCGGCACACCGAGATCCTGCTGGACGCCCCCTCGCTGCTCGACCACCTGGGCGCCACCCTGCGCGCCCGCGACCTGCCCGGCGTCGGCGACCTCGACGTCTCGCTGCACCTGCTCTTCCGCGAGGTGCGCGCCCACGCCGACGTGGTGCTCTCCGGCGAGGGCGCGGACGACGTCTTCGGCGGCTTCCCCTGGTTCGCCGCCGAGGCCGAACGCCCGACCGCCAACTTCCCGTGGTCGGCCGGGATCACCGACCGCAGCGGGATGCTCTCCGCCGAGCTGCGCCGCCACCTGGACGTGGACGCCGAGGTGGCCGCCCGCTACGGCGAGGCGCTCGCCGAGGTCCCGCGGCCGGCGGGCGAGTCGGGCACGGACCGCCGGCTGCGCGAGGCCTTCCACCTCCAGCTCACCCGCTTCCTGCCGTTCCTGCTGGACCGCAAGGACCGGATGAGCTTCGCGGCCGGCCTGCTGGTCCGGCTGCCGTTCACCGACCACCGGCTGGTCGAGTACGTGTGGAACGCCCCGTGGGCGCTCAAGCGGGCCGGCGGCCAGGAGAAGGGTCTGCTGCGCGAGGCGGTCGCCGACCTGCTGCCCACCGAGGTGGTGCGGCGGCAGAAGAGCGGCTTCCCGTTCGGGCAGAGCCCGGAGTACCTGGAGGCGGTCCGCGAGGCCGTCCGCGCCCTGCTGGCCGATCGGGACTCGCCCGCCCTGCCGCTGCTGAACGCCGAGGCGCTGCGCGCCCAGGTGGACGGCGGCGACTGGCACACCGGCACCTTCACCCCGCCGCCCTGGCTGCCGCGCGCCCTGCTGCTGGACGCCTGGCTGCGGACGTACGGCGTCCGCGTGGTGCTCTGACCCTCCGACCGCACCCCACCGCGCCGCCCGTGCCCCTGCTCCACCGGGGTACGGGCGGTGCGGCGTGTCCCGCCGGACGACGCCCGGGTCTCCCGGGGAACGCCGGC
>NZ_JBHVFE010000315.1:0-10695 GCF_042801945.1 Kitasatospora sp. NPDC057542 | reverse complement strand
CCGCCGAGCCGTTCCCAGGCCCGGCGGGCGGGGCGCCACCTGCCTGCCCACGAAGAGAGGGAACCCGTGCTCGCCGCCACGTTCGCAGTCGTCTTCATCGCCCTCTGCGCCGGCCACCAGGTCGGCGACCACTGGATTGACGCGGCGACGGCCGTGTCCACCTTCCTCGGTGTCTCGCTTCTGCGGGGAAGTCGACGGGTGCTGCCCGTTCGGCGATCCGCTCGTGTGTCTCAGTTGGTGGGCGTCGCTGTTGCGCCTCGGAGTGCACTCCTGGGGGTGACGGCGTGATGCCGGCAGCCGTGTTCGCCGCGGTGTTCGCTTTCCATGTCTGGGCGGATCATTGCTGGCAGACGGACAGGTGGGCAGCGGTGAAGGGGCGTCCCGAGCGCGATGCCGATGGGCCGACATCTGCCGAGTCGTGGCGTGCTTGCCCACGTCGCCGTCTATCACCTGGTCATGGTCTTGATGCTCGCGGTGATGACGGTCCTACTCGACCTTCCCATCGGCTGGACCGGGGCCGCGGCGGGATCGCATTCTCGGCCGTCACCCACAGTTTCTGGGACTGCCGATGGCCGGTCAAGGCATGGAAGGTGCCGCGTACGGCCAGGTCGCGTCAGGCGTGGCCGAGGAGTTCCTCGCGCCGAGCCAGCGCCCACGCGCGCTCCTCCTCGATGTCCGGGATGAAGTTCTGCCGCAGGAATGCCGCCCAGGGGTCCGCGCCGAGCGGGCCCAGGCGCGCTATCCGCTCGGTCTCGGCGCGCTGTAACCCCGCCAGCGCGTCCAGTACGTCGGCCGGGTCCGCACCGTAGGCGTCGCAGAGCAGCCGCAGCCGTCGCGCCAACGGCGCCCCGGCTGCGCCGTAGCCGACCCTGTGCTGACGGTCGGGAAGCCGCAAAGGCGCGCTGTACCAGGCCAGTTGTGCGAGGTCGTCCAACGCATCGCCGGGGATGGCCAGGTCCCAGTCAATGACGCCCACCAGGCGGTCGTCCGCCCAGACCGAGTTCCAGCTCGTGAGGTCGCCGTGGCGCATGATCAGCCCGGGACGCCAGCGGGCGTCTGGGTCGCACCAGACGGCCTGCGCTGAGGGCCGGAAGTCGCGTACGGCCTCGTGGTAATCGCGCAGCCATCGCCCGAGCGCGGTGACGCCCTCGTCCGCGAGAAGCGCCCGTGGCCACGGGGACAGCCCGACTTCGCCGTGCAGTAGCGACACCACCTCGTGGCCGTCCACAGGACCGTCACCCAGGGCGCGCGGCACGCCAGCGAATCCCACCTGCTCCAGGTGGCGCAGTAGTTCCCGCACTGCGGGGGTCCACACGCGCCAGGGCCTGAGGATGGTCTCGCCCTCACGGCGCACCGTCGACAGGCCGCCGCGCATCGATTCACCGTCCTGGATCATGGTGGAATCCTAGACGGGTGAGTCCTATGTGATCAGTGGTCATACGCGATCAGCGAGCGGGTCACCGGTGCAGCGGTCTTGAAACCCCGTCAACCCCTTCTGACCAGCTGATCAGCACCTCCCACACACCGAGGGAAGCTCAGGGCCGGGCCTGTTGCGGCGGTGGTTGTGCGATCTGAGGGCAACGATGGAAAGGGGCGGCCCGCGCTCGGGCGGTGACCGGCATCTTCGTCGGCGAGTGGCGGGTGCGCCTGGCCGAACACTTCGGCCCCGCCCTGACCCGTACGGAGAAGGCCAACGAGGCTACTGTGACGCCGGGAGTCTCCCATGCCCCGGACACCACCGTCACCCAGGGCTGGTATCGGGACTACGTCAACCAAGAGGGCACGATGTTTGCCGAGGACTGTTCCACGACCTGTATCGGGTGCAGGTGCCCGCAGTGAACCACCCACAGGCTGTCGCGGCACTCGATGCGCTCCTCGGCGCCGCTGGCAGCCTGGCCGGACTTGCAGGCCCCGACGCCTGGCGCCCGCCGTCGGTCGCCCGCCGTCGGTCGCCTACTGGTGCACCTACTCCCGTGCCTGGACCCATGTCAAGAACCTCTACGGCCTCAGCATCACCACCTCTGAGAAGGCTGCCTTGACCGAGATGCTCGACACCTGCGCGTAGCGGACGCGCCCGGCCTGCCCCGGCTCAGGGCAGGCCGGGTAGTTGCCGCGTGTGCGAGTAGCAGAGCTTGACCGTGGTGGGCTTCAGTACTCGACAAGCCAGGGGAAGTCGTCGGGGTTTCGCATCTGGGTGAGGCACACGAGCAGGCCGTTGTCCTTGACGCCGTCCTGGGCGTCGCGCAGGCAGGGGGCTGGGGCGAGGAGAGCCGTCAGCTCGTCGGTGACCGCAGTGTCGAAGAGGGTGTCGAGTTCGGCGGGGATGGGGTCCTCGACGAGGCACAGCCAGGCCAGGGCGGCGCTCACGCGCACGTCCGTCGGCCGGTCGGGGTTTCGCCACCACTCGTGCAGCTGTGCGACGGTTGCCGGGTTTGCCTTCCTCCCAGGAGAGTTGGCCGATCGCCAGAACCAGGCAGGCGCGTGTCACAGGGTCGTCCTCGCGAGCGAGGAGGGCGTGCAGGGCGGCCGGGGCGTGTCCGGGTGGGGGCAGCGCGGCTGCCAGGGCGTAGGCGGCGGCCTGGCGGACGGCCGCTTCGCGGTCCTCCAGCAGGAAGCACAGCAGATCCGTGTCCGCCGCCACGGCCTTGCGGGCCGCCTCGATCGACCAGGTCTCCAGGTAGCCGCTCGTGTCGATGAGGATGGTGCCGGCGAGTTCGCCCGCGCGCAGGAGACCGGTACGTGAGCCGTCGCCGAAGTGCTGCCGACGCGCGACCGCGCCGACCAGGAGCAGGAGGGCGGCGCGGTGGCGGGGGTAGGCGAGCGCGATGCGGATCAGGAAAGGGACAGCCAGAGCTCCGGGGGGCGGAAGTGCCGCCTTGATGGCAGACCCGGTTCCACAGCGTGCCGAGGGCCCGGTCGGAGGCCTCATCGTCACCGAGGCGGATCGCTGCCAGGTCTCACCGTCGGCGGTGGTGCACTGGAGGTCGAGGACGATCTGTCCCTCGGCGGGGGTGCGGTATTCGAGATCGAAGGTGAGGGTGCCGGTGCCGCCGGTGGCGATCGGGCCGCACTGCGCGGTGGTGGTGATGGCCTTGGCCATGACGGCCGCTCGCCGTGGCGGTGACGGTGGCCAGACCGGGGCCGGCGGTCTGCCATAGCGTGACCGCAGCGACGACCTGGTTGACGTCGGTGATCCCGTCGACCCAGCCCCCGGTGATGGTGAACTGCGGTCCCCGAGTCTCGCGGCGGTGGTCTTCCTCGGCGTCCAGCTGGCGGCGCAGCAGCGTGACCTGTTCCTCGGCCGCGCGCACCTGGTCCTTCGCGGCCGTCACCTGTTCCTCGGCGGCGCGGGCCTGGCGCTGGGCGGCCTCGGCCTGGAGCCGGGCGGTCTCGGCGGCGGCCTGCGCGGCCGCGGCGCCGTCCTGGGCGTTCTTCGCCTGGCCCTTGGCGATGGCCGCCTGCCAGGTGGCGGCTCCGGCCGATACCCCGCCGAAGACCGCAGCCCCAATCGTGGCGGCCAGATTCCAGTCCAGGCTCACGCTGTCCTCCCCTTCCGGTCCGGCGGCCTCCGCCGGACCGGCCGTCAGCCGTGACGGTGTCGGGACACGTCGTAGAGCAGCCAGTAGTAGGGGGACTCCTCGTCGGCGGGATAGAGGCTGTCCAGGATCTCGTCGCCTCGTGGATCGTCCCGTAGCGCGAGCCGTACGGCTGCCTCCACACGTATGTCCTCGTCCGGATCGGTGAGGCAGGTGACGAGTGCGTCGGTGGCGCCCTGGTCGTGCGTGGGCGCGAAGGCGAGGGCTCGGCATGCTTGCCTGCGTACCGCCGCGTCTTCGTCCTTTGTGCGTTCCACGGCTGCGGACAGGGCCTCGTGATCGCCTCGTTCGATCGGGCAGTGCAGCCCCGAGAGTGCCGTTTGCCGGACTTTGCTGTCGATGTGACGGGTGAGTATGGTGAGCGGCCGTTCGCGACGCGGGTCCGGGGTATCGACCAGTCCGGCGGTGAGCACCCGAGTGACGCGGGGGTCCGGCTCGCTCGCCACCCAGGGCAGGAAGAGGTCGACGAGTGGTCCGTCGAACGGCGCATCGTCACTCTCGTCGAAGAGGTTCATCAGGCGGATGACCTCCGCGCCGAAGTAGCGCTCCAACGGGTCGGGCCGGTCGCGCAGGGCAACGGCCGCATTCCAGGTGGTAGGGCCGTGTCGTCCCGAGAGCGTGGCAGTCGTCGCCCACCACACCTCGTGGTCGACGTCGGGCTCGGCCAGAGCGCGGGAGAGCAGTTCGTCGAAGGGCGTCGCGATGCCGTACGACCTCTCCAGATTGGTGAGTATCGCCGCGTGCCCGGTTCTGACGGTCAGGCTGCCCAGGGACAGTTGCTCGCAGACGAACCCGGAATCGGACGAGACGGCACTGCGATCGACCGGACCCTGCCGGCCGCTCTTGCGGCGTAGCTCGGCCACGAGGTCCGTCTCGTGCCAGTGCCTGGCCAATGCCAGGGCGTCGCGCCCTTCCGCGTCCTTGATCCACATATGGGCGCCACGGCCGACGAGCAGGTTCGTGATGTCGCAGGCGCCCATCTCGATCGCGCGAAGCAGCGGGGTGCGGCTGAGGGCATCCGCACGGTCCGGACGCGCGGATGCCGCGAGGAGGGTCTCCACCATCGGGAGATCGAAGGCTTCCACCGCCAGGCACAGGGCAGGGGTGCCGTGCTCGTCGGCAGTGTCGGGGTCGGCGCCTGCCCGCAGCAATGTGTCTACCACCTGCGCGTCCCCGTTCCGTACCGCGGCTATGAGTGGTTCCACCATCGTGCCTTTCGTTCCCGCTCGGCTGGCCCGTCGTACAGCAGGACAGGCCCGAGGAAGCCTAACCGCCTGCAATGTGGTCAGGTTGTCGTCATCGCCCAGGCGAAGAGACCTGCCGACGATCCTGAGTGCTGCTCTTGGCGAGTTGGCGGGATGAGCATGCGTTGTCGAGGCATTGTCAAATCCTGTGGACTGGCCAGACAGCCCAATGACCGGTGATCAAGCAAGCGGCTTGCGGTAACGGACGTACTCGTTCTGCCGCCGGAACCCCACACTCTCGTAAAGCTCGTAGGACCGGTGCGGGTTTGCCGTGCCCGTGAACAGCCGGGCGGTCGTTGCACCCTGCTCACGAAGGCTCCGCAGCCCGTCCAGCAGTAGGACCCGGCCGATTCCGAGGCGTCGCTGGTCCGTCCGGACACTCAGCTCTTCCACCTCGCCCACGGTGTGGTCGTGATGGCGGATGGAGCAGAGGGCGACGCCGACCATGTCCTGCCCGTTCCAGGCAGCCCTCCAGCATGCTGGGTCGGCGGTGTCGACGAAGTCCTGGAAAGGCCATCTCTGAGCGAAGCCTGTGTCCGCGTACGAATCGACTACCGTCCTCCAGGCTGCACGGTAGTGGCTCGTCCCGATCGGCCCTTTCCGTATCCCGGCTGGCAGGTCGCTGCCCGGCTCGGGCACCTGCTGCAAATCGCCCAGCTCCAGCTCGACCAGGCTGAAGACACGTCGGTAGCCAGCTGCGCGCAGCAGCCCTGTGGCGTCCTGCTCGGAGGCCATAGCGTTCGCGCCGATCACTGCGGTCCGCGCCGTTCCATGCTGTTTGACGAGTTGGCGGATCCGCTCTTCGGCCCAGCTCAGCATGGCTGAGCCGATGCCCTGGCCGCGATGTTCGGGCAAGAGGTAGCCGCGGTGCAGGTACAGCCACGTATCGTCCCGCTCTTGCCACCACCGGATCGTCGAGTAGCCGACGACGCTCCCGTCGAGCACCACCAGGATCTGGTTCTTGGACGGCTCCTCCAACTTGGCAGAAGCTTCGGCGATCTCGGCCGCTGTCGGGAGCCCTTCCACAACCGAACGGACATCGACCCGGTCCCGTTCAACACATCCCAGCCGCACCGCAGCCATGGCGCCGTGGTCTTCGTCGCCACGATACGGCCGGAACCCGAAGCCGACCGGAAGGTCCTGTCCTACCGTGCCATCCAACATGACCGGATGTTCTCGAACTTCGAGGCAGGTCCGCCACCCTATTCACGCCGCGGTCGTCTGGGGCCGTTCAACGAGCTCTCCGCTCCTACGCGGAGTTCGTTCTCAAGTTCCTGGGTCGTTTCGAGGCGACGGAAGACGAACGAGCCAGCCCCGCCCGGACCGATCGCCGGCGGTGTGACGTTGCCTACTGCCCCCAGAGCCATCGGGCTGCCCGTCGCCATCGCGACACCGATTCCGATGTCGAATCCGTCGCGCATTGGTACCTCTTCTTGTTTCAAAACCATGCTGTCCTCCTGTCTACATTCCGCAACGAGTAGGAGCGGCACTCATGCCCAGGGGTAGCAACTGCTCGCCGGTCAAGAGTGCGGGCCGGCAGGAGGGTCTGGTTGCCGGTGCTCCAGGCGTGGCTGGAGAGTTCGGCCATCTGCCTAGACCTCGATGGTCCTGCGTGCCGCGGCGGAAATCACGGGGAATCCTGCACTGCGGAGGGTTTCGAGGAGGGAGGCCACGGTGGCTCCGGGATGCGACGACGGGTTCGTGGACCGTCGCCTGACGGTCGTCCACCTGGCCAGACGCTCGTAGTTGCTGCGATGTCCCCTGCCGGAAGGTGCGTCACGGGGGGAGGAAGGGATTCAGGACGAGAGAGATCTGCCTGTTGCAGTTCAGACAGAAGTCCGTGCCCAGCGTGCGCATACGGCAGTCGAACTCCCCGCGGAAGACCCCGCAGTGGAAGAAATGGGCGCCTTCGAACGCGCCGAGAGTACCGGCTGCGACCGGTGAGGGATTCGGGTCGCAACTGGTGCAGTCGCCGTTGCTGGTGGTCGGGACCGGGGTCGCCGGATCGATGAGGAAGCCCCACTTGATCGTCGCAGGCGTGGTGCCGACGGTGATGTTCGGTTCGAGGGGCTCCGTCGCGGGGTGGTTGTTGAAGGCGGTGTCGGCCAGGCAGTACTCGTCGGCCAGGTTGAAAGCACCGTGGCCCAGTTCGTGCAGGCCGATTTCCATCGCAGCGGAGCCAAGCGAGAAGACGGCCGCCCGTCCACCGGATCCCCCGAACTCGGTGCTGTTCACGATGACCACGATGGCACGGGTGTTCGGCACCTGGGCTGTGGCGACGCTCTGGGCGGTGGTCTGATCGATGGTGAGCAGGCGGCGGGTCTGGCCGTCACCGCAGTACGTCGCGTCGAAGAAGGTACTGACGGTCGTGCCGGGTCCGGTTGTGACACCACCACAGGTAGCCGGGCTGTCGGCTCCCGAATCGGTGGAGGCGACGTCGACGCGGTGGACGTTGATGGCGTCGGCGAGGCTGTCGAACGGCGCCGCCTTCAGCAGTGCCGTGGTGAACTCGAGCGCGTGGAGGTGGAAGTTCGCCAGCTCCGCCGACTGGTAGCCCTCGGAGAGGATGACCAGGTTCCACCGGTCGGTGTCGGGGCCGTGATCGAGGATCTTGGTGACACCGATGACGGTGCCGTCGCTGGTGGTCACGGTTGACTCTCCAGGTCGAAGCGGGCCAGTTCGACCGCCGGATCCCATCTCGTCTCTCGGTCGATCGGGCTGCTGTGCAGAACCAACTGGCGCGCCTGCGCGTCGTCGGGAGCAAAGAGCCAGAAGGATCCGGCGACCTGTTCCACGGGGACCGGAGACGGGACACCGCTCTCCGAGTCGAAGACCTCGTCGTCGAGTGCGATCGGGTTGTACATCATCTTGCTGTAGAGCACCCGATCCTCGGCGTCGCGCAGTTCATACCAGAAGCCCATGTGGGGTTCGTCACCGATCTCGTCAGAGGGCGGCACGACCGTCGTGAGCCTCTCCGCGGAGACCAGCCGCACCTCTGAGCCCTCGTATTCGAGGCTGAAGCGCACTGCGGCTTCGGACATTTCTCTTGCCCTCCGGGTCTGCAGGCCACGCCGGAACCTCGCGCGGACCGGGTCCCGGATACGGCGCACATGGTTCGGTCCGGCCTTCGGCCGTCCCCATGTAATCCTGTGCGTGTTCGCGCGCGGGCAGGCGAGGTCGTGGCTGCGGGATCGTCGGGTTGTTCCATGGTCACGGCGCGCCTGGTGGGCCGCGACCTCCACGTACTGGCCGCTGACGGGCCTGTGTCGGGTCCAACCGTCAGGGCAGTCGTCTCTTCGATCATTCGACCACTCGGGTGACCTATCGGCAAGTCGACCGGCAGCGTCCAGGCATTGGTCCGGTCGGCGGGCGGCTCCGCCAGTGGAGCGAGCTCCACCCGGCCGGGGTCGGCGAGGAACGCCGCGTGCGCGACCAGGGCCTCGTACTCGACGTCCTCATCGATGCGCAGCCATTCGACCCGGCCTCGCAGAAGCTTCTCCGCCGGGGAGGCCGGGACGGTCAGGCGGTCGCCCGGGCGCGACCCGTGGACCGCGAACAGGTTCTGCAACCACCGGTTGGGGGTGGTGGGGTGTTCGACGCCGGATCCGGCGACCGGGCTGGTGTTGGAGGTGCAGGCGGTGCACCGGCGGCGCGCTCCCGCATCACCGCAGGTCACCGGCCCGGCCGACGATCCGCCGCTATGCTCCTCCGTCGTTGGCACAGATGGCGTAGGCCGTGACGTTCACGTTGGGGTCAGTGCCGTTGTTGGTGGCATAGACACCCCACGCATCCGCACGGTTGTCCGCATTCGTGTCACCGGGGCCGGAGAAGGTGACGGTGACGTTCTCGCTGTGCTCGTTGATGTCGTAGCCGCCGCCGGTGGCGATCTTTCCCGTCGGGCAGTACGCGGAGGCAAACGCGGTGGTTCCGGGGGGCACAGACACCGGGTTGCTGTGCACGATCTGTGCCCCGGTGACCCCGTTGCCAGCGGGGGTTGAGGGGGCGGGGTTCGACTGCGCCGCGCTCTGGCTGCAGCTGATGTTCTGTGTGCCGGTGAACGTGTTGCCCTGTCCGACCTGGCCGGCCGGGAAGCATGCGAGCGTGATCGACGGGCCGTCGAGCAGCGACAGCAGCCCCTCGCCCTGAGCTTGCGCGCCGCCGGCGCTGAGGAACAGGACCGCTGTGACGGCAGCGCCGAGCACGGCGGAACTCCGAGTAAGCCTCACGTGGGATCCCTGACGTAGCTGGGGGCGGGACCGGCTTCTGCCGGGCGTCTCCCGTCCTACAACCCCTGCTCGTTGGAGCAGGCGCGGCTCACGGCGCGCCATCCAGATGGATCATTCCGATCACTCGGGTGCCGCTGACACCTACCGCCATGGCTGGCCGCCCGGAGGCCGCCGCCACGGCTCGGGACTGTCTCGTGGATCACCGCTGCGGAGACGAGAAGGGGCCAGAGGGTTGCGGCGCTGTCGGCCTGCACCTGTAGCGGCGCCAACGCGAGCGCCGACGCTCAGCCATTCGCGGCGGCGCTTGGGCTCGGGCCCAGCAGCACGACGGGCCGGTTCGGGCGGTCGTCGTGGGCGCAGACCCGCTCTCGGGCGAACTGCCGCCCCATCTCCTGCATGGCGTGCTCGTCTTCGTCGGTGTCGGCGGGTTCGGGCAGGCGGCCAGCAGCTGCCAGGCCCACTGGCCCAGCGCCTGCTCGGCCGCCTGCGGGGTGGCGCAGGCCTTCCCCCAGTAGGTGTGGGTGTCGATGTCGGTGAGCAGCAGATCGGAGGTGATCAGCACCTGGGCGGCGTCGCGCAGCGCCTGGGCGGCCTCGCGGACCGTCAGCTCATAGTGCTCGGCCTGTTGGTGGGGCGCGGCCGCCCAGCCGGCCTTGTCCTCGTGGTCCTCGCCACGGACCGTGGCGGTTTCCGCGCAGCCCTTGCGCTCGCACGTCCACCGCGACCAGGCCCCGCGGCCCTTGACCCGGCGTCACCGCGCCCGGTGAGTTCCGCCCCGCAAGGGCGGTGAAGTTCCACCCTGCGCTCGGACACTGTCTGTTTACGCCGCGAGGGTGTGACCTTGCTGGTGCCGCTGGCGGATCTCGATGGGCGTGAGGTAGCCCCACTCGGGTGCCTGCGTAGACGCCTACGGTTATAGAAGGTCTCGATGAACACGAAGGCCTCCGCGCGGGCGGTGGCGCGGTCGGGCCAGATCCGGGTGCCGATCTCCTCCTTCAGTACGGCTCCTGGACGTACTGCCGCAGCTGCTCGTGCTCGACGAGCTTGCACGGCTTCGGGCGGCGGGCTTGCCGGTCGGCGTGCCACTGTGCGACCGACGCCCGATAGTCCAGGCGCCCGCCCCGGGTGGCAGCGTTGCGCCGCAGCTCGCGCGAGATCGTCGACGGTGCGCGCCCGAGCCGGCGGGCGATCTCTCTCACGCCGCATTCCCGGGCCCGCAACAGGGCGATCTCCTCGCGCTCTGCGAACGACAGGTAGCATCCTGACGGTTCCTCAAGGTTGATCGGTGGCATGCCGCCACCTTCACGGAACCATCGCGGTCCAAGCGGCATTGACACCCCGGCCGCGACAGCGGCCTCCTCGCTGGACAGCCCCTTTGCGATCAACCGCCAGAACTCCTGCCGCTCCGCCCGCCGGTTCACCGGGGGACGACCCGGCGACCGCAAGGGCGGACGACCCGCCTTCAGCGCTGCACGCGCCCTTCCCTGAGCCACAACATCCTCCTCGATCGAGGTGTTGCGACGATCAGTTGAAACCGCCTTCGCTGCCGCGGTCCGAGTGAGAGATGCAGCCGCGTTCCAGGCCGCCGCGGCCGGCGGCCATCCGTAGCGCGGCCACCGGCAGCTCGGC
>NZ_JBHVFE010000314.1:0-10697 GCF_042801945.1 Kitasatospora sp. NPDC057542 | reverse complement strand
CCTCCTGATATCTGCGCATTTCACCGCTACACCAGGAATTCCGATCTCCCCTACCGAACTCTAGCCTGCCCGTATCGACTGCAGACTCCGTCCGGAGCCCCGGGGGCCTGGTTCATTCGTCCCGAAGATCCGGTTTGGTGAGATTTTGCCTTGCCATCCGTCCGGGCCGGGGTTTGGCTGGAAGGCGATTGTGTGACCTCTCCGCCCCACTCCGGAAGGTTCGGTCAGTGACTGTGCAAACCGCCACCGGTCATGAGGACGCGGGCCGTCGCCGCTGGTGGGTGCTGGCTGTCATCGCCACCGCCCAGCTCATGATCGTGCTCGACACCACCATCGTGAACATCGCGCTGCCGTCCGCCCAGCGGGACCTGGGCATCTCGGACGCCGACCGGCAGTGGGTGATCACCGCCTACACGCTCGCCTTCGGCGGTCTGCTGCTGCTCGGCGGCCGGCTGGGCGACCTCTTCGGCCGTGAGCGGGTCTTCACCGTCGGCCTGCTGGGCTTCGCCCTCGCCTCCTCCCTCGGCGGCGCCGCGGTCGGCCCGGCCATGCTCTTCGGCGCCCGTGCCCTCCAGGGCGCGTTCGGCGCCCTGCTCGCCCCCTCCGCGCTGGGGCTGCTCTCCACCACCTTCTCCGATCCGCGGGAACGCAGTACGGCCTTCGGCGTCTTCGGGGCGATCGCCGGCGGCGGCTCCGCGATCGGCTTCATCGCCGGCGGCCTGCTGACCGAGTACCTGGACTGGCGCTGGTGCCTGTTCGTCAACGTGCCGATCGCCGCCGTCACCGCCGTCGCGGCGTTCGGCGTGCTGAAGCGCGACCGCATCGAGAAGGACCGCCGGATGCGGCTGGACCTGCCCGGGGTGCTGCTCGGCTGCGGCGGCCTGCTGGCGATCGTCCACGGCACCTCCGAGGCCGTGGCCCGGGGCTGGGGCGACGGCCTGGTGCTCGGCTCGCTGGTCCTGGGCGTGGCGCTGCTCGCGGTGTTCGTCCTGGTCGAGCGGCGCACCGCGCACCCGCTGCTGCCGGTGCACATCGTCGCCGACCGCAACCGCGGCGGCGGCGCGCTCTCGGTCGGCCTGACGATGATCGGGATGTTCGGCCTGTTCCTGTTCCTGACCTACTACCTGCAGGCCATCAAGCACTTCTCGCCGGTCGTGTCAGGCCTGTCCTTCCTGCCCATGACGGCCGCCATCGTGCTGAGTTCGACGGGCTTCGCGGCCCGGATGATGACCAGGGTGCCGTCCCGGAACCTGATCGGCCCCGGACTGCTGCTCGCCGCGGGCGGCATGGCCTGGCTGACCCGGATGCGGGTGGACAGCCCGTGGGCCGCCCTGGTGCTGCCCGCCGAGCTGCTGATCGGCGTGGGCATGGGCCTGGTGTTCATGCCGGCGATGAGCCTGGCCACCCTCGGGGTCGCCCCGAACGAGGCCGGCGCGGCCTCGGCCACCATCAACTCGGCCCAGCAGGTGGGCGGTTCGGTCGGCACCGCGCTGCTGAACACGGTCGCCGCGAGCGCCACCGCGAGCTTCCTGGCCACCCGGGTCGCCTCCGACCCGGCGGTGCAGGCCCAGGGCGCGGTGCACGGCTACGTCGCCGCGACCCGGGTGGCGATGGGCGTGCTGCTGCTGGCGGCGCTGGTCGCGGTGCTGACGATCGACCACCGGCCGGCGCCCGGTGAGGCCACCGCGGTCGAGGCCGGTGCCGCGGAGACGGAGGCGGAAGCCGAAGCGGCGGCCGTACGGGCCGTGGACGGTCGGCCGACGGATCTGCGGGCGGAGGCGGGGGTGGAGCGGCCGTCGATCGATTGAAATTTGCAGCAAGGTCTTGCAGTCAACCTCCGGCGCCTGCTTGACTCCTGGCCACCATCCGGGGACCAAGGAGGCGCCGTGCTGCCCGAGAACGTGCTGTCCGAGACCGTGCCGTCCGAGACCGCGCCGCCGGAGTTCGACCTGCTCGTCGTCGGCGGAGCCGGCGTCGACACCATCGTCCGGGTCGAGCGGCTGGAGGTGCCGCCCGGCGACTCGCAGCTCGTCGAACCGGTGCGGGACTACGTCGGCCACACCGGCAACGGCGTCGCGCTCGGCGCCCACCACCTCGGCCTGCGCACCGCGTTCATCGACTTCCTCGGCGACGACGCGCAGGGCGACCTGGTCCGTGCCCACTACGCGCGCCACGGCCTGCACTTCGCGCACCTGGTGAGCCCGCACGGCACCCCGCGCGGGGTCAACCTGGTGGACGCGGCCGGCCGCCGGTTCTCCTTCTTCGACGCCCGCCACCCCGCCGACCTGCGGCTGCCGCGCGACCTCTACCTGCCGTACGCCGAGCGCAGCCGGCACGTCCACCTGTCCATCACCGGCGTCAACCGGGACATGTACGGCGACCTGCACCGCCTCGGCCGCACCACCTCCACCGACCTGCACGACTGGGACGGCGCCGACCCGCACTGCCGCGACTACGCGCTCGGCTCCGACCTGGTCTTCCTCTCGGTGGCCGGCTGCCGCGGCCGGCACGAGGAGGTGATGCGCGCGATCCTCGCCGAGGGGCGCGCGCGGGTGGTCGTCGCCACCGCCGGCGCCGAGGGCTGCCACCTGCTCACCCGGGACGACCCCGAGTCGCGCCACCTGCCGGCCGTCGACCCGGGCCGCCCGGTGGTGGACAGCAACGGCGCGGGGGACGCCTTCGTCTCCGGCTTCCTGTACGCCTGGTTCCGGGGCCACCCGCCGCTGGACTGCGCCCGGGCCGGTACGGTGGCCGGGGCCTTCGCCTGCACCGCCGCCGGAACGCACACCGCCTTCGTCGGGGCCGCCGCACTGGACGTGCTGCTCGCCGGCCGGTGACGCCGGGGGTGCGGGCGGGCGAGGGATTTCTCATCGAGCTCCAAGGAGTCGGTCACTCCCTTTCCAGGCTGAGGCGTCATAGTCGTTGACCGAACGCCGCCCCCGATCGCGCCCCGGCAGGAGAAACAGGCATGGGCAAGCACCGTCGCCAGAGGTCGCGCCGCCGCGGACTCCTGGTCCCGTCCCTGTTCACCGTGCTGTCCGCGGTCGCGGTCGCCGCGGTGCTGACCGGGACGCACGGACTGGACCTGTCCGACACGACGGCCGCCGGAAAGGCGGCCCGCAGCACCCGCGCCGCCGCCGCGCCCGCCCCGGTCACCGATCCGACGGCACCGGCCCCGGTCACGGCCACCACGCCCCCCGCGGCCGCGAGCCCGACCGCCGCACCGGAGACGCCCGATCCGGCCCCGGCGACGGCCACCCCCGCCACCCGTCCCGTCGTCCTCGGCGCCACAGGCCCGGCCCCGGCCGACGACCGCGAAAGCGAGACCGTCGGCGCGCTGTTCAGCGGCGCGCCGGCGGCCGGCAAGCACTTCTGCACCGCCAGCGTGCTGCACAGTGCCACCGGCAACCTGTTGCTGACCGCCGCGCACTGCCTCGGCAGCACCGACGGGATCACCTTCGCCCCCGGCTACCGCGACGGCTCCGCCCCGTACGGCGCCTGGCAGGTGACCGCGATCCACACCACCGCCGGCTGGTCCCAGAAGGGTGACGTGGACGAGGACTTCGCGATCCTGGAGACCGCCCCCAGCAACGGCCGCAACGTCGAGGACGTGGTCGGCGGCAACCGGCTGGGCGCCGACGAGCCGTTCGACGCGACCGTCCGCCTCTACGGCTACCCCGCCGACTCCGAGACGCCCATCCTGTGCACCAACGCCACCGGGCAGCAGAGCGCCTACGAGCGGGTCGTCCAGTGCCCGTCCTACCCGTCAGGCACCAGCGGGGGCCCCTGGATCAACACCGCCACCGGCGACGTGGTCGGCGCGATCGGCGGCTACCAGCAGGGCGGCGACACCGACGACGTCTCCTACGGCGCCTACTTCGACCACACCATCACCGACCTGTACGCCCAGGCGGAGACGGCCGCCTCCTGAGCCTCTGCGGGGGCCCGGTCCCGAACCGGGCCCCACCCGGCTCCAGCGGGCCCCGAACATGACGAAGGCCCAGATTCGTGGATCAACTCCACTGATCTGGGCCTTGGTTGCACTTCCTGCGAAGTGCCCCCGGTAGGATTCGAACCTACGCACCCGCCTCCGGAGGGCGGTGCTCTATCCCCTGAGCTACGGGGGCCTACTGGCCTGTCGGTCACTCGCGCTTCCGACGTGAGAACACTATCAGGCTTCGGCCGCGGTCCGTGCACGGGTTTCCCCGAAGATCCTCCCGACGGCGGCGCCGGCGGGCGGGGGAGCGGAAGTGCCCAAAGGCCGGACGGGGCGGCGGGGCCGCCGATACCCTCGGTGAGGTGTCGGGAGTGTCCGGGCGGGTCCTCGTGGTGGACGACAACGAGGCGATCCGCCAGCTGATCAGGGTCAACCTGGAGCTCGAAGGCTTCGAGGTGGTGACCGCCGCCGACGGCGCCGAGTGCCTGGAGGTCATCCGCCGGGTGCAGCCCGACGTGGTGACGCTGGACGTGGTGATGCCGCGGCTGGACGGCCTGCGGACGGCGGCCCGGCTGCGCGCGACCCCGGACACCAGCGGACTGCCGATCGCGATCGTGAGCGCCTGCACCCCGGCGGACCTCGACCTGGGGGAGACGGTGGGGGTGGACGGCTACCTCGGAAAGCCCTTCGACCCGGCGGACCTGGTGTCCCTGGTCCGACGCCTGATGCGGCTCAAGGGGCACCCCGACGGGCCGTCCGGCGAACAGGCCGACGGGCGGCCCGGCGGACTGGCCGCCCCGCCGCCCGATGCATTTCGCCCTGAGCGAACAGAGCGCACCGATCGCGGCTGAGACCCCGTAACGACGGCGCACCGGCGTCTCAACCGGTAAACCGGGTGGCGGGCGGGCACCCCGTCTCGCCTACGCTTGGCGTCGTGACCCCCGCAGACCTTTCCCAGGCAATCCAGGCCGCAGTGAGCTCCGCCGTCGAGGCGGGCGAGCTGGCCGTCGCCGTGCCCGAGCACGTGACGGTCGACCGGCCCAAGAACAGGGACCACGGCGACTACGCGACCAACGTGGCCCTCCAGCTCGCCAAGGCGGCCGGCAAGCCGCCGCGAGCCGTTGCCGAGGCACTGGCCGACCGCCTGCGAGGGATCACCGGCGTCGCCAAGGTCGACATCGCCGGTCCGGGCTTCCTGAACATCACCCTGGACACCGCCACCGCCGGTGCGCTGGCGCGCACCGTCGTCGAGGCGGGCGAGGCCTACGGCCGCAACGACGCCCTCAAGGGCCTGAAGATCAACCTGGAGTTCGTCTCCGCCAACCCGACCGGCCCGATCCACATCGGCGGCGTCCGCTGGGCCGCCGTCGGCGACTCGCTGGCGCGCGTGCTGCGGGCCTCCGGTGCCGACGTCACCACCGAGTACTACCTCAACGACGCCGGCGTGCAGATCACCAAGTTCGCCGCCTCGCTGCAGGCCGCCGCGAACGGTCGCGAGGTGCCCGAGGGCGGGTACGTCGGCGAGTACATCGTCGACATCGCCAAGGCGCTCACCGAGGCGATCCCGGGCGTGCTCGACCTGCCCGAGGCCGAGCAGCTGCAGGTCTTCCGCACCGAGGGCCTCAAGCTCATGGTCGCCGAGATCAAGCGTTCGATGGACGAGTTCGGCACCCACTTCGACGTGTGGTTCTCGGAGAAGACGCTGCACGACTCCGGCGCGGTCGAGAAGGCCATCGACCGGCTGCGCGAGCAGGGCCACGTCTTCGAGCAGGACGGCGCGGTCTTCCTGCGCACCACGGAGTTCGGCGACGACAAGGACCGCGTCCTGATCAAGGCCGACGGCGACAAGACCTACTTCGCCGCCGACGCCGCGTACTACCTGTCCAAGCGGGACCGCGGCGCCGAGGTCGCGCTCTACATGCTGGGCGCCGACCACCACGGCTACGTCAACCGCCTCAAGGCCATCTCGGCCTGCGCGGGCGACGACATGAACCACAACATCGAGGTGAAGATCGGCCAGTTCGTGAAGATGCTTCGCGACGGCGAAGAGGTCCGCATGTCCAAGCGGGCCGGCAACATCATCACGATCGACGACGTGGTCGAGTGGATCGGCGTGGACGCCGCCCGCTACACCCTGGCGCGCTCCTCCACGGACTCGACGATCACGCTGGACATCAACCTGCTGACCAGCCAGAGCAACGAGAACCCGGTCTTCTACGTCCAGTACGCGCACACCCGGATGTGCGGCGTGGCGCGCAAGGCCGCCGAGCTGGGCGTGGACAAGGGCACGGCCGAGCAGTTCAAACCCGAGCTGCTCGCCACCGAGTGGGAGTCCGACGTGCTCGGTCACCTCGGCGAGTTCCCGCGCGTGCTGGCCACCGCCGGTGAGCTGCGCGAGCCGCACCGGGTCGCGCGCTACCTGGAGGAACTCGCGGGCAAGTACCACCGCCTGTACGAGAACTGCATGTTCCTGCCCAAGGGCGACGAGGAGCTCAACGACACGCACCGCGCCCGGCTCTGGCTGGTCGAGGCGACGCGCACCGTGCTCGCCAACGGGCTCACGCTCCTGGGCGTGACGGCGCCCGAGCGGATGTAGGCACCACCCCCAAGCGCACAGCGGGGGCGGCTGACGGTCAACGGGGACCGTCGCCGCCCCTCGCCATAGGTCTCGAAGGAACCAGCAAAGATGAGCCGTTCCGCACACCCGGCAGGCCCCCGTCACGGCGACGTCCTGCCCGAGGGCCACTACCAGGCCCCGCCCGCCGACCTGAACGCGCTCGACCCCAAGGTCTGGTCGCGCACCGTCGCCCGGAACGCCGAGGGCGTGGCCACCGTCGGCGGCGTCGACGTCAAGCGGCTGGCCGCCGAGTTCGGCACCCCCGCCTACGTGCTGGACGAGGAGGACTTCCGGGCCCGGGCGCGTGCCTGGCGGGACGCCTTCGGCACCGACGCGGACGTCTACTACGCCGGCAAGGCGTTCCTCTCCAAGGCCGTCGTGCGCTGGCTGCACGAGGAGGGCCTCAACCTCGACGTGTGCAGCGCGGGCGAGCTGGCGGTCGCGCTGGCCGCCGGGATGCCGCCGCAGCGGATCGCGCTGCACGGCAACAACAAGTCGGTGGACGAACTCGAACACGCGGTGAAGACCGGTGTCGGGCACATCGTGGTCGACTCCTACGGGGAGATCGAGCGCCTGGCCGCGATCGCCGCCCGCCACGGCGTGCGCCAGCAGGTGCTGATCCGGATCACCGTCGGCGTCGAGGCGCACACCCACGAGTTCATCGCCACCGCGCACGAGGACCAGAAGTTCGGGCTCTCACTGAGTCTGGCTGCGCCGCGAAGCGGCTCGGTTGAGGGTGGTGGTGGGCGACGGGAGGGCGGGGGTGCGGCCGCCGAGGCGGTGCGCCGTGTCCTCGGCCACGACAGCCTGGAGCTGCGCGGCATCCACTCGCACATCGGCTCGCAGATCTTCGACATGGCCGGGTTCGAGGTGGCCGCCCGCCGGGTGGTCGGCCTGCTGGCCGGGATCCGTGACGAGCACGGCGTCGAGCTGCCCGAGATCGACCTCGGCGGCGGCCTCGGCATCGCGTACACCAGTGAGGACGACCCGCGCGAGCCGGCCGAGATCGCGGCCGCGCTGGCCGAGATCGTCCGGCGCGAGTGCGCCGCCGCGAACCTGAACGCCCCCCGGCTGAGCGTGGAGCCGGGCCGGGCGATCGTCGGCCCGACGGCGTTCACGCTGTACGAGGTCGGCACCGTCAAGCCGCTGGAGGGCCTGCGCACCTACGTCAGCGTGGACGGCGGGATGTCCGACAACATCCGCACCGCGCTGTACGACGCCGAGTACTCGGTGGCCCTGGTGTCGCGCACCAGCGACGCGGAACCGATGCTGGTGCGGGTGGTCGGCAAGCACTGCGAGTCCGGCGACATCGTCGTCCGGGACGCCTTCCTGCCGGCCGACCTGGCCCCGGGCGACCTGATCGCGGTGCCCGCCACCGGGGCCTACTGCCGCTCCATGGCGAGCAATTACAACCACGCCCTCAAGCCTCCCGTGCTCGCCGTCAGGGACGGGGCGGCACGGGTGATCGTCCGGCGCGAGACGGAGGAGGATCTCCTGCGTCTGGATATCGGATGACGAAATCCTCGTCTCAGATCATGGAACGACCGTAGATCCGTACGGAAAGTCCCGGAGACTGGTAGAGACCGAAGTTCCCGGCGGGCCCGGAAAACCCGCCGGAATTACCGAAGCACGATGAATGCAGAGCGGAGTCGGATGATGCGTACGCGCCCGCTGAAGGTGGCGTTGCTGGGTTGTGGTGTGGTGGGCTCCGAGGTGGCGCGCATCATGACGACGACGGCCGACGACCTCGCCGCTCGCATCGGTGCTCCGGTCGAGCTGGCCGGGATCGCGGTCCGCCGCGCCGGGCGGACCCGCCCGGGCGTCCCCGAGCACCTGGTCACCACCGACGCCGAGGCCCTGGTCAACCGGGGCGACATCGACGTGGTGGTCGAGGTGGTGGGCGGTATCGAGCCGTCCAAATCGCTGATCCTGTCCGCCTTCGAGCGGGGCGCCTCGGTGGTCAGCGCCAACAAGGCGCTGCTCGCCAAGGACGGCACCGAGCTGCACGCCGCGGCCGCCGAGGCCGGGGTGGACCTGTACTACGAGGCCGCGGTGGCGGGCGCGATCCCGCTGCTGCGTCCGCTGCGCGAGTCCCTCGCGGGCGACAAGGTCAACCGGGTGCTGGGCATCGTCAACGGCACCACCAACTTCATCCTCGACAAGATGGACACCACCGGCGCCGGCTACTCGGAGGCGCTGGAGGAGGCCACCGCGCTGGGCTACGCCGAGGCCGACCCGACGGCCGACGTCGAGGGCTTCGACGCCGCCGCCAAGGCCGCGATCCTGGCCGGCATCGCCTTCCACACCAAGGTCACCGCGGCGGACGTCTACCGCGAGGGCATCACCGAGGTGACCGCGGCCGACATCGCCTCCGCCAAGGAGATGGGCTGCGTGGTCAAGCTGCTCGCGATCTGCGAGCGGGCCGCGGACGGCGGGTCCGTCACCGCGCGCGTCCACCCGGCGATGATCCCGCTGTCGCACCCGCTGGCCTCCGTCCGCGAGGCGTACAACGCGGTGTTCGTCGAGGCCGAGGCGGCCGGTCGGCTGATGTTCTACGGCCCCGGCGCGGGCGGCTCGCCGACCGCCTCCGCGGTGCTCGGCGACCTGGTCGCGGTCTGCCGCAACAAGCTGGCCGGCGCCACCGGTCCCGGTGACTCCGTGTACACGCAGCTGCCGGCCAAGCCGATGGACGAGGTGGTCACCCGCTACCACGTCAGCCTGGACGTGGACGACCGCGCGGGCGTGCTCGCCCAGGTGGCGTCGGTCTTCGCCGAGCACGGCGTGTCCATCGACACCGTGCGCCAGCAGGGCCGCGACGGCGACGCCTCGCTCGTCGTGGTCACCCACCGTGCCACCGACGCCGCACTGTCGGCGACGGTCGACAAGCTCCGCGCGCTGGACAGCGTGCGGGACGTGGCCAGCATCATGCGGGTCGAAGGGGAATAAGGAACCAGCCATGAACGCCGTTGCCGAGAACGTCGTCCGAGGCGCGCACACCCACCAGTGGCGCGGCCTGATCGAGGAGTACCGGGACCGCCTGCCGGTCACCGCGGCCACCCCGGTGGTCACCCTGTTGGAGGGCGGCACGCCCCTGGTCCCCGCCCAGGTGCTCTCCGAGCGCACGGGGTGCGAGGTCTACCTCAAGGTCGAGGGCGCCAACCCGACCGGCTCCTTCAAGGACCGCGGGATGACGATGGCCATCTCCAAGGCCAAGGAGGAGGGCGCGCAGGCGGTCATCTGCGCGTCCACCGGCAACACCTCCGCCTCCGCCGCCGCGTACGCGGTGCGGGCCGGGATGGTCTCCGCGGTGCTCGTCCCGCAGGGCAAGATCGCCCTCGGCAAGATGGGCCAGGCGCTGGTGCACGGCGCCCGGATCCTCCAGGTCGACGGGAACTTCGACGACTGCCTCACCCTTGCGCGTGAACTGTCCGAGAAGTACCCGGTGGCGCTGGTGAACTCGGTGAACCCGGCGCGGATCGAGGGCCAGAAGACCGCGGCCTTCGAGATCGTCGACATGCTCGGCGAGGCCCCGGACATCCACGTCCTGCCGGTCGGCAACGCGGGCAACATCACCGCGTACTGGAAGGGCTACCGGGAGTACTCCCGCCCGTCTCCCGCCGCCACCCTTGACGGAGGCGCTTCGCGCCGCATCCTCCCTGGCCTCGCCACCCGCACCCCGCGGATGTGGGGCTTCCAGGCCGCCGGCTCGGCCCCGATCGTGGACGGCGCGCCGGTGCTCAAGCCGCAGACCATCGCCACCGCGATCCGGATCGGCAACCCGGCCTCCTGGGACTTCGCGCTCGCCGCGCGGGACGAGTCCGGCGGCCTCATCGACAAGGTGACGGATCGTCAGATCCTCTCCGCCTACCGGTTGTTGGCCTCGCAGGAGGGCGTCTTCGTGGAGCCCGCCTCGGCCGCCTCGGTGGCCGGTCTGCTGGCCAAGGCGGAGGCCGGCCTGGTCGACCCGGGCCAGCGGATCGTCTGCACCGTCACCGGCAACGGCCTGAAGGACCCGGACTGGGCGGTGGCCGGCGCGCCGCAGCCGCAGATCGTCCCGGTCGACCCGGAGGCGGCCGCCCGCAGCCTCGGACTGCTCGACCGGTAACGGGGTCTGACGCGTCGACGGGCCGACCCTTTCGGGGT
>NZ_JBHVFE010000313.1:0-10731 GCF_042801945.1 Kitasatospora sp. NPDC057542 | reverse complement strand
GCAGTTGGTAGAGCGCTTGCATGGCATGCAAGAGGTCTGGGGTTCAATTCCCCATAGCTCCACAGAAGTCGAGAGCCGCCTCCCGTTTCCGGGAGGCGGCTCTTCGCCGTTCTGCCCGTGCCACCGGTCGGAGAGCCCGGAATCCCGCTACCGTCGTGCCATGGCCGATCTGGAGCGAAGGCGGAACGAGGAACTGGCCCGGATACTCCACCAGCTCGGCTGGAGTCCGGAACGGCTCGCCCGCGAGGTGAGCCTCGCCCTGCCGCCGGGCCTCGCCATCAGCTCCACCGCCCCGTACAAGTGGCGCGACCGCGGCATGGTGCCGCGCAGCCCGCACGACCAGGCGGTCTGCGAGGTGCTCAGCCGCACCCTCGGCATCGCCGTCACCTACGAACAGCTCTGGGGCCGGATGGGCGGCCACCGCGGCGCCAAGATCCTCTCGCCCCGGCTGCTCACCGACCCGTGGACCGCCGACACCGCCCAGACCGCACTGCGCGAGGCCGCCACCGACGCCGGCCCGGTCCGCCTCACCGACCTGTTCCGCAGCGCCGACCTCGACCAGGCCGCCGCCCGCCTCGACTCCCCGCCACCGCCCGTCGGCGGCGGGGAGGGCGCGCTGCGCGTCGAACCCGGGCTGGTCGGCGAACTCGGCCTGTCCTACCGCAGCAAGCAGAAGCTCGAACGGGCCTGCGGCGGCGGCCTCGTCCTCGGCCCCGTCCGGGCCGAACTCGCCATGCTGGCCAAGCTGCTGGAACTCGGCGCGTACGACGAACGGCTCGGCCGCGAGCTGTACGGCACGGCCAGCAGACTCGCCCGGCTGGCCGGCTGGGCCGCGTACGACCTCGGCCACGACGCGGCCGCCCAGCGCGCCTTCGTCGCCGCGCTGCGCGCCGCCCACGTCAGCGGCGACCCCCGGCTCGGGGTCGCGGTGCTCGGCGCGCTGGTCGTGCTCGCCACCCAGGGCGCCGGCGGGCGCGGGCTGGACGCCGTCTCCGCACTCGCCGGGGCCCTGGACACCCACGGCGCCGCGCTCAGCCCCACCGCCCGGGCCCGCCAGTACGGCCGGCTCGCCCGCGCGTACGGCCGCCGGGGTGAGGCCGAGCGGGCCGAGACAGCCGCAGCCCGGGCCTTCGCCGAGCTGGACGGCCTGCCCGGCGCCGAGGAGGCCCGGGCCGGCCTCGCCGGGATGGTGGGGGAGGGGCGGCTGGCGCTCGGCCAGCACCGGCTGGCGAAGGTGCTGCTCGCCGAGGCCGTGGCCGGGCTCGGGCCCGGGCGGGCCCGCTCCAAGGCGCTGCTGATGGTGCGCCTCGCCGAGGCCCACCGCAGGCTCGGCGACCAGCGGGAGGCGGCCCGCACCGCGGCGCTGGCGCGCTCGCTCGCGGCGGGGATGCAGTCCGAGCGGCTGGCGAAGGCGCTGCGGGAGTTCGACGCGGCGGGGCGGGTGGCGGCGCGGTGAGCGGCGTCCCCGGGCGGTACTCCCGGGAGCGCGCCGACCCGCTTGCGGTACCCTGAGCCCATGCGAACCGTGCGCCTGCTCCTTAGCCGGCCGCGCTGACCAGGACCGGCTGCGCCCTCGGGCGGTGCCGGAGTCGGCGTGGCGTCCCCTCCTGCGAGGGGATTTTTTGTTTTCCGCCCCCGACCCCGTCCCGGGCCGGGTCCACGGGCCGGGCGCCTGCGCGGTTCGCCAACTGACATCGATGGAGCTTGAAGGACCATGAGCGAGACGACCCCTGCGTCCGGCGCGGCCGAGACCGCGACCGAGCCGTTCCGGTACAGCGCCGCGCTGGCGGCCGAGATCGAGTCCCGCTGGCAGGACATCTGGGAGAAGGAGGGCACCTTCCACGCCCCCAACCCCACCGGTGCGCTGGCCGACCCGGCGGCCGGCGACGTCGCCGCGAAGCCGCACAGCTTCATCATGGACATGTTCCCGTACCCCTCGGGCGCGGGCCTGCACGTCGGCCACCCGCTGGGCTACATCGCCACCGACGTCTTCGCCCGCTACCAGCGGATGACCGGCCACAACGTGCTGCACACGCTGGGCTACGACGCCTTCGGCCTGCCCGCCGAGCAGTACGCGGTGCAGACCGGCACCCACCCGCGGGTCTCCACCGAGGCCAACATCGCCAACATGCGCCAGCAGCTGCGCCGGCTGGGCCTGGGCCACGACCCGCGCCGCTCGATCTCCACGATCGACCCGGACTACTACCGCTGGACCCAGTGGATCTTCCTGCAGATCTTCAACTCCTGGTACGACGGGGACGCCCGCAAGGCCCGCCCGATCGCCGAGCTGGTCGCCGAGTTCGAGTCCGGCGCGCGTGAGGTCCCGGGCGGGCGCGCCTGGTCCGGGCTGTCCGTCGCCGAGCGCGACGAGGTCCTGGGCGAGTACCGCCTGGCCTACGCCAAGGAGGTGCCGGTCAACTGGTGCCCGGGCCTGGGCACCGTGCTGGCCAACGAGGAGGTCACCGCGGACGGCCGCTCCGAGCGCGGCAACTTCCCGGTGTTCAAGTCCAACCTGCGCCAGTGGATGATGCGCATCACCGCGTACTCGGACCGGCTGATCGAGGACCTGGACCTGCTGGACTGGCCCGAGGCCATCAAGCTGCAGCAGCGCAACTGGATCGGGCGCTCCGAGGGCGCCCGGGTCGACTTCGCGGCTCCCGGTGACGAGAAGATCACCGTCTTCACCACCCGCCCCGACACCCTGTTCGGCGCCACCTACATGGTGCTGGCCCCCGAGCACGGACTGGTCGACTCGATCGTCCCCGCCGCCTGGCCCGAGGGCGTGCCCGCCGAGTGGACCGGCGGTGCCGCCACCCCCGCCGAGGCCGTCGCCGCCTACCGCGCCGCGGCCGCCGCCAAGTCGGACGTCGAGCGGCAGGTCGAGGCCAAGGTCAAGACCGGCGTCTTCACCGGCGCCCACGCCGTCAACCCGGTCAGCGGCGAGTCCGTCCCGGTGTTCATCGCCGACTACGTGCTGATGGGCTACGGCACCGGCGCCATCATGGCCGTCCCCGCCCACGACCACCGCGACTTCGCCTTCGCCCGCGCCTTCGCGCTGCCGATGCGCTGCGTCGTCGAGCCCACCGACGGGCGCGGCGTCGACCCGGCCGAGTGGGACGACGCGTTCGACACCTACGACTCCGTCATCGTCAACTCCGCCCGCTCCGAAGGCGACCTGTCGCTGAACGGGCTGAGCGTCGTCGACGCCAAGGCCGCCGTCACCGCCTGGCTGACCGAGCGTGGAATCGGCGAGGGCACCGTCAACTACCGCCTGCGCGACTGGCTGTTCAGCCGCCAGCGGTACTGGGGCGAGCCCTTCCCGATCGTCTACGACGAGGACGGCGTCATGCACGCGCTGCCCGAGTCGATGCTGCCGGTCGAGGTCCCCGAGGTCGACGACTACTCGCCGCGCACCTACGACGCGTACGACGCCGGCTCCTCGCCGGAGACCCCGCTGTCGCGCAACGAGGCCTGGGTCAACGTCGAACTGGACCTGGGCGACGGCGTCAAGAAGTACCGCCGTGAGACCAACACCATGCCCAACTGGGCCGGCTCCTGCTGGTACGAGCTGCGCTACGTCGACCCGGCGAACTCCGCGGCGGTCGTCGACCCGGCCAACGAGCAGTACTGGCTGGGCCCGACGGAGAACAAGCCGGCCGGCGGCGCCGACCTGTACGTCGGCGGCGCCGAGCACGCCGTGCTGCACCTGCTGTACGCGCGCTTCTGGCACAAGGTGCTGCACGACCTGGGCCACGTCTCGTCCGTCGAGCCGTTCCACAAGCTGTTCAACCAGGGCATGATCACCGCCGACGTCTACCGCGACGAGCGCGGCTTCCCGGTGCCCGCCGCCGAGGTCGAGGAGCGCGACGGCCAGTACTTCTGGCAGGGCGAGCCGGTCAAGCGCGAGGCCGGGAAGATGGGCAAGTCCCTGAAGAACGCCGTCGCGCCGGACGACATCGCCGACGAGTACGGCGCCGACACGCTGCGCCTGTACGAGATGTCGATGGGCCCGCTGGACGTCTCCCGCCCATGGGACACTCGCGCCGTCGTCGGCTCGTACCGCTTCCTGCAGCGCCTGTGGCGCAACGTCGTCTCGGAGACCACCGGCGAGCTGGTCGTCACCGAGGAGGAGCCGGACGAGGCGACGCTGCGCGCCCTGCACAAGGCGATCGACGGCATCCGCGGCGACATGGCCGGGCTGCGCTTCAACACGGCCGTCGCCAAGGCCATCGAGCTGAACAACTACCTGGTCAAGCGCGGCTCCACGCCGCGGACGGTGGCCGAGCAGCTGGTGCTGATGGTCGCGCCGCTGGCCCCGCACATCGCCGAGGAGCTGTGGCGCCGGCTGGGCCACGGCGAGTCGCTGGCGCACACCGACTACCCGGTCGCCGACCCGGCGTACGTGGTGGACGAGACGGTGACCTGCGTGGTCCAGATCAAGGGCAAGGTCAAGGCGCGGCTGGAGGTCGCGCCGGGCATCTCGGACGCCGAGCTGGAGGCGCTGGCGCTGGCGGAGCCGGTGGTCGTCGCGGCGATCGGCGGGGCCGAGGTGCGGAAGGTGATCGCGCGGGCGCCGAAGCTGGTGAACATCGTCACCGGTTGAGTGCGGCCGCTGCTGCGGGAGTGATCGGGCGGGCGTCCTTCGGGGCGCCCGCCCGGCGTTTGCGGGGGTGGCGGCGAGGGTGGGGGCGCGGCAGGGAGGACGCGGCAGGGAGGATGAGGGTGCGGCGGCGAGGGCGAGGCCGGGGGTACGTGCGGGTGGGGGTTCGAGGGACCTCGGGGAGATCCCGGATCTGACCCTGATCTCCGCCTGCCGGGGCTGCTCGGGCTGCCCTCGGACGGACTCCGGCGGCTACGGTGGAACCCACGGCGATGCGGCCCGCGTTGGGCCCGGTGGCGGCCGGAACGACGGCGGAAGGTGGCGCGCGATGGACGTGTTCGGCGTGATGATCGGATTGGTCCTGCTCTTCGGGGTCGCGGTGATGGTCCTGGCCGTGGTCGGAACGGTCAAGGCCGCCAAGGCCGTCGGCAAGAAGATCGAGAAGCACGAGGCCAACGCCCGTCGCGCGGTGGAGACCGCCACCCTCAAGGCGAAGACGTACACCAAGATCGGCCCGCCCGCGCAGATCGCCTCCGTCCGGCTGGGCCTGCGGACCTCGCTCGACGGCACCCGGCAGGTGCTGGAGGGCGGCCTCGCCCAGGACGGCCAGCTCGGCGAGTCGCTCGCCCTGCTCCGCCGGCTCGACGCGCACGCCGCCGAGCTCGATGGCGAACTGCGGATGCTGGAGCGCGAACCGGACACCGCGCGGATCGCCGCCAAGCTGCCGGAACTGCGCGAGCGGGCGGAGCGGATCACGCACTCGGCGGAGACCATGCGCTGGGCGGCGCAGGACCGGATGCACCGGTTCGCGGACGACGAGCTGAGCCGGCTGAGCCAGGAGTGCGAGAGCGAGGCGGGGGCGCTGCGGCACTGGGACGCTGCGGGGGGTGCTTCCGCGGGTTCCTCGGGTTCGTCGGGTTCCGCGGGTTCGTCGGGGGGCTCCTCGGGCGGGGCGACGGGGCCTGGGGGCTCTTCGGCCGGGGGTGCTTCGGGTGCTGCCGGTTCGGCGGGGGCGGCCGGGGGTGCGGCTCGGGCCGGGCTGACCGACGGGAAGGGGCGTCCGAGCGCGGAGGAACTGCTCGGGCTGGCCGATCCGCTGGCCAAGCTGGCGCAGCGGCTGCGCAAGCCCTCGGCCGGGCCTTCGGCGGGGCCCTCGGCCGGCTGACCCGGTAGGCGCGGCGCGAGGCCTTCGGCCGGTGCCCGGGCCGGGCGCTGTCCTCCCGGACCGACGGGGAGTAACCTCCGGCTCATGCCCTCCGACCTCGCACTTGTCACCGATTCCACGGCCTATCTGCCGCAGGAGACCCTCGACCGTTACGGGATCACGATGGTCCCGCTGAGCGTCGCGGTCGGTGACTCGGTCCTGAGCGAGGGCGTCGAGATCTCCCCGAAGGACGTGGCCGAGGCGCTGCGCGGCAAGCAGCGGGTGACCACCTCCCGGCCGAACCCGGAAACCTTCGCCGCCACCTACCGGGCGGCCGCCGGGGCCGGGGCGAAGGGGATCGTCTCGGTGCACATCTCCGGCGAACTGTCCGGCACCGTCGAGGCCGCCCGGCTGGCCGCCGCCGAGGCGCCCGTACCGGTGCGGGTGGTGGACAGCCGGATGGTCGGGATGGCGCTCGGGTACGGGGTGCTGGCGGCGGCCGAGGCGATCGCGGCCGGGCAGGGCCTGGCGGAGGCGGCCGAGGCGGCCGGCCGGCGGGCGGCCGGGACCAGCGGGTTCTTCTACGTCGACACCCTGGAACACCTGCGCCGGGGCGGCCGGATCGGGGCGGCGCGGGCCCTGCTCGGCTCGGCACTCGCGGTCAAGCCGCTGCTGCACCTGGACGGGGGGCGGATCGAGCCGCTGGAGAAGGTGCGGACGGCGTCGAGGGCGATCGCGCGGCTGGAGGAGATCGCGGTCGAGTGCTCGGGGGAGCAGGAAGTCGACATCACGGTGCACCACTTGGCCGCCGAGGACCGGGCCGAACCGCTCGCGGAGCGGCTGCGGGCACGGGTGCCGGGGCTGCGGGAGCTGTACGTGGGCGAGGTGGGGGCGGTGATCGGCGCGCACGTCGGGCCGGGGCTGCTCGCGGTGGTGGTCGCGCCGCGCTGAGGGCGGGGTGGCCGCTTGGCGGGCGGGGATCGGTTGCTCGGTCAACTTCGGGCGGTCCTGCTCGTTCTTGTGAGTGATGCTCTTTATCCACAACCCCCGGGTTATCCACAGGGTTTCGTTAACTTCCGCGCGTCTGCCGCAAGGCTCCTACCGTCCTCGGCATGACGACCATGGGCCTGGGCGCGGCGAAGCGCGATGCGATCAACGAGACGGTGCGGCTGCGGATGGCCGCGCTGCTGCCGGCGGATGACGATGCGTCGGGCGGCGCGGGCGGGGGTTCCCCGGGGGCGGTGTCGCCGTCGACGGGGGAGCGGGCGGCGTCTGCCACCGGGCCGCCGTCGCCGGCCGCGATGCCGTTGTCGGCCGCGATGCCGGCGCCGGCGAATGCGGGTGGTGCGACGGACCCGGGCGAAGCCGGGGATCCATCGGAGGTCGGGGTGCGCCCGCGGTTCTCCTCGTTCCCCACGTTGGCCTCGGCGCTGGCGCTCGACCGGCGCGCGGTGGCCGGGCTGGTCATCCTGCTGCTGTTCGCGGTCGGCTACGCCGTCCAGCACTTCTGGCTGGCCCGGCCGGAGACGGTCGCCGTGCCGGCACTGGCGGCGGTCGCGGCACCGTCGGGAGCCGAGCCGCCCGTCCCCGCCGACACCTCTGTCGCTGCTGTGTCCGGAGTCGGAGCCGGTGGTGGTGTCGGAGTCGGTGGTGGTGCCGGATCGGCCGTCGTGGTGGACATCGGCGGGCGGGTCCACCTTCCCGGCCTGTACACCCTGCCCGGCGGCTCCCGGGTGGCCGACGCCCTGCGGGCGGCGGGCGGTCCGCTGCCGGAGACGGACACCAGGAACCTCAACCTGGCCCGCGTCCTGACGGACGGTGAACAGATCCTGGTCGGCGAACAGGCGCCCGTCCCCGTCCCGGCCCCCGCCCCGGCCGGCGGAGGCGGGAGCGGGAGCGGGCCTCCGGGCCCCGCCGCGCCCCGACCACCCGTCAGCCTCAACCGCGCCACTCTCGAACAGCTCGACACCCTCCCCGGCGTCGGCCCCACCCTCGCCCAACGCATCCTCGCCTACCGCACCTCACACGGCTCCTTCCGCTCCCTCGACCAGCTCCGGCAGGTCAGTGGCATCGGGGCCCGTACGTATGCCGAACTCCGTCCGCTGCTCACCCTCTGACGCCTGCTCCGCCCTTGCCCTTGCCCGTTTCCCACACGCTCGCGCCCCCGGTCTGCGAAGGGAGGTACCGCCATGTCCGTCGCCACCACGCCGGCCGCTCCGGCCTCGGCGTCCCGCTCTCCGGGTGCCGACTTCCGGCTGCTGCTGCCCGCCGTCTCGGCCTGGGCGGTCACGGCGGCGCTCCTGCGGCTGGAGCCGGGGTACGAGGCCCTCGCCCTCACCGCGGCGGGCCTCGCCGTGCTCATTGCCGTCCTGCTGCTCGCCCGGCGGGGGGTCCTGCGCCGGCGCGGGTCCGCGGCGACGCTGGCCGCCGTCCTGCTCACCGGCGCGGCAGCCGCGATCGCCACCCCGCTGCACACCGCCGACCTCCACCGGGGGCCGCTGCCGGAGCTCGCCCGTGCGGCCATGGCCGCTGAACCGCGAGCGCCGGGCGCGCCGTCCCCGGTGGTGGAGGTGGAGCTGACCGTCGCGGCGGACCCGAAGATCCATACCTCCCGAGGCGGCACCGTCGGCGGGCGGACTCTCCTCACGGTGGACGCGGTGGCCGACCGCGTCTCCCTGCTCCCGGACGGGCGGACCACCCGCACACGTACGCCGGTGACCGTCATGGCCCGAGGGGCGGAGAGCGAACCCTGGCAGCGGCTGCTCCCGTCCCAGCGACTGGCCGTGGAGGCCGAGGTGCGCCCGGCGGGGGAGGGCCATGACACCGAGTCCGCCGCGCTGCTGGTCGTCCACGGGCCGCCCCGGCAGCTGGCGCCGCCGAGCCTGCCGCAGCGGATCGCCGGCCGGCTGCGCGCAGGCCTCCGCTCGGCCACCGACGGACTTCCGGCGGACGCGCGCGGGCTGCTCCCGGGGCTGGTCGTCGGCGACACCTCGCGCCTGCCCGACGACCTCGACGACGCCTTCCGGGCCACCGACCTGGTCCACCTGGTGGCGGTCAGCGGGGCCAACCTGGCGATCGTCCTCGGCGCGCTGCTGGGCGCGCCCGGGCAGGCCGGCACCCCGGAGCGGCGCGGGCTGGCCGCGGTGCTGGGTCTGTCGCTGCGCACCGGTGCACTGCTCGGCACCGCGCTGACGCTGGCCTTCGTCACCGTCTGCCGGCCCGAGCCCAGCGTGCTGCGGGCGGCCGGGACGGGGCTGATCGGCATGCTGGCCCTGGCCACCGGCCGTCCCCGCCGAGCGGTGCCCGCGCTCGCCGGAGCGGTCCTGGTGCTGGTCCTGCTGGACCCGTTCCTGGCACGCTCGTTCGGCTTCCTGCTCTCGGTGCTCGCCACTGCCGGGCTGCTCGTCCTCGGGCCGCACTGGGCCGAGGCCCTGCGGGCCCGGCGATGGCCACGCCACCTGGCGGGCCCGCTCGCGGCGACGGCGGCCGCCCAGGCGCTGTGCGCTCCGGTGACGGTGGTGCTGTCCGGGCACATCAGCCTGGTCGGCATCCCGTGCAACCTGCTGGCCGAGCCGGCGGTGGCCCCGGCAACACTGCTCGGCTTCGGGGTGCTCGTCCTGCACCCGTTCCTCCCGGCCGTGGCCCACCTGCTCGCGGCGCCGGCCGCGGTGCCGGTCGGCTGGCTCGCCCTGGTGGCGCGACGCGGGGCCGAAGTCCCGGGCGGCCAACTGGTCTGGCCAGGCGGGTGGTTCGGGACGGCGACGGTCGCGCTGGCCGTCTTGGCGGCCTGCTGGGCGGCGCCGCTCCTCCTGCCCCGACGGGCGGAGCCGGGCAGGCCGATGCCGGCGCCCACCCGGCGGCGCTGGACGCGGGCCCTGGTGACGGTGGCGCTGACGGTGGTCCTGCTGGCCGTGCTGCTGCGCCCGCCGCATCTCACCCGAATCGCCACCGGCTGGCCACCGCCGGGGTGGCGACTGGTGATGTGTGACGTCGGGCAGGGAGACATGTTGGCCCTCGCAACGGGGGCGCCGGACAGCGCGGTGGTGATCGATGCCGGGCCGGATCCGAAAGCCGCGGACAGATGTCTGCGCGACCTCGGCATCACGACGGTTCCCTTACTGCTGCTGACGCACTTCCACGCCGACCACGTCGAGGGCGTGCCAGGCGTGTTGCGCGGCCGCAGGGTCGGCGCGATCGAGGGCACCACGCTGGACGACCCACCGGAAGAGGCAGCCCGGGTGACGGGCTGGGCCGCAGGTGCCGGCCTCTCGTTGCTGAGAGCCGGTCGGGGTGAACGGCGCTCGGCCGGCACGGAGTTGGCCTGGGACGTGGTGTGGCCCGTCCCCGGTGCGGCTGTCGAGGCACCGGGCCCGAACAACGCAAGCGTCGCATTGATGGTGTCACTGACAGGAGGACTACGGATGGCACTGCTCGGAGACCTCGAACCCCAGGCCCAGTCGGCCTTGTCGGGCCGGGTGGGGAAGGCCGACGTCGTGAAGGTGGCACATCACGGATCGGCCCACCAGGACTGGGGCTTGGCCGACACCCTGAGGCCCCGGTTGGCCCTGATCTCCTGCGGAGAGGGCAATCCGTACGGCCATCCGTCCCCGAGGACGGTCGACCACCTGCGCGCACTCGGCGCCACCGTGCTGCGCACCGACCGGGAGGGCGACATCGCGGTGACGGGTGACTCCCCGGCCACCCTCGGCGTGGCCGTCCACCCCCAGCCCTCCCACGCGGCCCGCCACCCGCGCGGCCACGGCGGGAGCGGCGGGAACCGCGGGGCCGAAGGGCAGGGCTCCGCAGCCCACGCCCACCCCGAGCAGACCCCGGCCTCCCCCCGAGCCCCGCCCGTGTGACCCCCGCGCACTCCTCCTCCCACCAACCACGTGGGGCAGGGAAAGGGGTAGGGGGTTGTGGGAGGAGTGGAGAGGCGCGGGAGCAGGCCCAGAAGAAACGTTCCGGCGCGCTCCGGGCAAGCCCGGAG
>NZ_JBHVFE010000312.1:0-10740 GCF_042801945.1 Kitasatospora sp. NPDC057542 | reverse complement strand
ACGCGTTGCCGTCCCGGGGCCCCTCCCGCGTCTCCCCCCGCAGGAGCTACCTGACGTTCTTGGCGAAGTACTCGAAGGCCTGCTTCGCCTGGTCCTGCAGGGAGGGGCCGGCCTGGTAGCCGGCCGGGTTGCGGTTGCCGAGCGCGCCGACGCTGACCAGGTTGGGCTTGCCGTCCCTGGTGACGAACCAGCCGCCGCCGCTGGAGCCGGCCGTCATGGTGCAGCCGATCAGGTACATCGGCGGGCGGGTCCGGTCGAAGGAGAGCAGCCCGGGCGCGACCGGGGAGTCGCAGTGTTCGAGCTCCAGGCCGTCGAACGGCCGCTCGGCCGGGTAGCCGTAGGCGGCGGCCGCGGTGATCCGGTCGCGCGGGGCGTTGAACCAGATCGGCACCGAGCCGCCGACCGTCTCCTCCAGGGACCTGCCGGAGCCGTCCTCGCCGCGCACCCGCAGGACGCCGTAGTCGTACTGGTGGTGGGCGCCGACGCCGCCCTCCTGGAGCCAGGTCGGAGAGACCAGCGCGCGCACCGCCGTCCACCGGCCGTACGGGGCGGCCTGCTGGTCGGGGTTCGGCTTGCCGTGGACCATCTGGCCGTCCCGGTTGAAGCCGGGTACGAAGACCAGGTTCTTCAGCCAGCCGCCGCCCTTGCCGTCGTGCAGGCAGTGCGCGGCGGTGTAGACGAGGTTGCTGCGGCCGGGGTTGCCCGGGTCGGAGACCACGGTGGCGGAGCAGGCCGCGTCGCCCTGCGGCGTGGTCATGAAGAGCCGGCCGACCACCGAGCCGGCCTGGCCGTACGGGTGCGGCAGCGGCTTGGCCTGGACGGCGGCGGGCGGGGCGTCCCGTTCGACGCCGGCCGCCGCGGGGGCGGTCAGGGAGTACTCCGGGGTCGGCCGGGGCTTGGCGGCGTCCATCCGGGCCGCCGGCCAGGAGCCGGGCGCCGCGTCGTTGGCGAAGGCGCTGTCGGCGACGTAGCGGGCCCAGTCCTCCACCTTCCAGCCGGTCAGGTCGCCCAGGCTGGTGGGCGCGGACCTGGGCAGGGCGAGGGGGGCGGTGGCGGGCCGGGCGGGGCCGTCCGGGCCGCACCCGGCCGTGCCCAGCGCAAGCGCGGCGAGCAGCGCGGCGCCCGCCGTCGCGGCCCGGCGCCGCCGGCTGGTGGTTCTCGGCATGCTGGCTCGTTCCCCCGTGCTGTGCTGGTGGTTCCGTACCGCTCCCCGGTGGCGGCTGCTACTTCTTGGAGATCCAGTCCAGTGCCTGCCGGGCGACCGCCTCCAGGTACGGACCGCTCAGCGAGGTGTGCTCCTGGGTGCCGATCGAGGTGTTGCTGACCAGGGCGGTCCGGCCGTCGGGCATGGTGGCGAACCAGCCGCCTCCGCTGGCGCCCTGGGTCATGTTGCAGCCGATGGTCAGCATGGTCGGACGCTTGGCGTCGAAGGAGAGCCGGGTGGGCTTGCCGCCGTCGCACGCGTACAGCTCCTGGCCGTCGAACGGCTTGACGAGCGGGTAGCCGACGGCCGAGACCCTGAGCTGGTCGCGCGGCGCGTCGAACCAGACCGGGACGGCCGAACCGACCGTCTCCTCCAGGGACTTGCCGGTGTCGTTCTGGTTGTGCACGCGCATGACCGCGAAGTCGTACTGGTTGGCGGCGTCGCCGCTGCCGCCGCCCTCGACCATCCACTGCGGCGAGGTGGTGACCTGGTCGGCCCACCAGGTGCCGAGCGGGGCCAGTTCGGACAGCGGGGCCCGCTTGCCGCCGCTGGAGGCGCCCGAGTTGTTGTACGCGGGCACGAAGACCAGGTCCTTGTAGAAGTTCCCGCCCTTGCCCTCGTGCACGCAGTGGCCGGCCGTCCAGACCAGGTTGCTCTTGCCCGGGTGCTGCGGGTCGGTGATCACCGTCGCCGAGCAGTTGCCGCGGCCGCCCTTGGCGGAGAAGAACACCTTGCCGGAGGGCTGCTTGGTGTACGGGCGGGGCATCGCCACGGCCTTGACCGCCGGGGGTTCGGGGTCGGTCACGCCGTCGTCGGTGGACGGCTTGGGGGTGGCCGGGGCGGGCTTGGCAGCGGGCGGGGCCGGATCGGCGGGCTTGGAGTCGCCCATCTTGTCCGGGTCCCAGAAGTCCTTCACCACCGGGTTGTTGAAGACGTGCTTGGACGCCCACTTGTCCCAGTCCTCGAACTTCCACTTCTTCAGGTCGTCCCAGCTCCTGGGCAGCCCCTCCAGCAGGCTGGTCGGCAGCCCGGACGGGAGGGTGATCCCGCCGATCACGCCGCCCGAGCCCGCGGCCGGGGCCGCTGCCGTGGAGGAGGGCGGCGGCGCGGGGCTGGTCCCGCCGCCCGCCGGACCGTCCGGCCCGCAGGCGCTCACGGCGAGCAGGGTGCCCGCGGCCAGGGCGGCGGCCAGGGCTGACCGGTGGATCGTTGGCATCTGTGCGCTTCCCCCTGTGCTCGGTCGTTCGGTGCTGGGCGGTGCCGGGTCGCCGGGTGGTGCCCCGGCCGGTGGCCCGGTATCCGGGTGGTGCGTGGCCGGCCGGTTCGCGGTGCGGCGGGCCGCCGCCCTGGAGTCTTCCATCGCAGACGAGGACGGCGGTGCCCGCCCCCCGGGTTGCGCTGCGGGCCGGAGGTCACCGATCCGTGATCCGGGCCCCGGCCGGTTGACCGGCCCAGCAGGGCATCCGGCCCCGGAGGTGGACAATCGCCGATTCTCACCCGGACGAGTGAGCGGTCCTTGTGATCACCCGTCAGGGATAGGTAACCCTTACCTGACGCGACGGTGCGAGTGCCCGCCGATCCCCTCCACCACAGTGCGCGTCCGCACCCCCACGCGCCCCAAGGAGCAGCCTTGAGCACCGCCCTCACCGGAGCCCCGCCCGTACCGCCGCCCACCGTGGAGCGGGCCTGCGGGCACGACCTGCTGCTGCACCCCGACCCGGCCGTCGCCGCCGAGCAGGCCGGACTGGAGGCCCTGCTGCGCTGCTGGACGCGGGAGACCGGAGCCCGGCCCGGCCCGGACGGCCGGCTGCGGATCGCCGTCCTCGGCGGGGCCGCCCGGCTCGCCGCCCCGGTCCGCTACTGGTCACCCGGCGGCTGGCACCGCTTCGGGCCCGCCACCCTCGCGGTGGGGGAGGTCGCCGCGGCGGGTGATGTCTCCGAGGCCCCGGTGGACGCCGTCACCGCCGCCGCGCTGCTCGCCGCCGCGGCCGCCGAACGGCCCGACCCCGGCCAGGTCGCCGACCTGGCCGGCCGGGTCGCCGACTCGGTCGTGCGCACCACCGAGATCCTCGCCCACCGCCGCACCGCCGCCGTGCCCGGCGGGCCGGAGCGCTCGCACTTCCTCGCCGCCGAGCAGTCCCTGCTGCTCGGCCACCCGCTGCACCCCACGCCGAAGAGCCGCGACGGCCTCGGGCCGGCCCAGAGCGCCGCCTACTCGCCCGAGCTGCACGGCTCCTTCCAGCTGCACTGGTACGCGGTGGACCGTGAGCTGCTCGCGGCCGGCTCCGCCGCCGCCGAGAGCGCCGAGCAGCTCACCGCAGGCCTGCTCGGCGGCGGCACGGCGCTGCCGCCCGGCACCGCCGCCGTCCCGCTGCACCCGTGGCAGGCCCGCGAACTCGCCCACCGCCCACCCGTTGCCGCACTGCTCGCCGACGGGCTGCTGCACGACCTCGGGCCGGCCGGCGAACCCTGGTACCCCACCTCCTCGGTGCGCACCGTCTACCGGCCCGGCACCCCGTGGATGCTCAAGCTCTCGCTCGGCCTGCGGATCACCAACTCCCGCCGGGAGAACCTGCGCAAGGAGCTCCACCGCGGCCTGGAGATGCACCGGCTGCTGGAGAGCGGACTGGCCGCCGAGTGGCGGGCCGCCCACCCCGGCTTCGACATCGTCCGCGACCCGGCGTGGATCGGCGTCGACCACCCCGACCTCGGCGACCCGGGCGGCCTGGACACCGTGCTGCGCGCCCAGCCCTTCGCGCCCGCCGAGCGCGCGCTGTGCGTCGCCGGGCTGGTCGCCGAACAGCCGCTGGGCACCGGCGACACCGTGCCCTCCCGGCTCGGCGACACCCTGCGGGCGCTGGCCGCGCGCTGCGCCCGCCCGCTGCCGACCGTGGCCGCCGAATGGTTCCTGCGCTACCTGGACGCGGTCGTGCTGCCCATCCTCTGGCTGGACGGCCGGGGCGGCATCGCCCTGGAGGCGCACCAGCAGAACAGCCTCGTGCTGCTGGACGCCGAGGGCTGGCCGTGCGGCGGCCGCTACCGCGACAACCAGGGCTACTACTACCGGGAGAGCGCCGCCGGTAAGCTCACCGCCCGGCTGCCCGGGCTCGGCGCGGACAGCGACACCTTCCTGCCGGACGAGGTGATCGACCACCACTTCGCCTACTACCTCGGCATCAACCACGTGCTCGGCCTGATCGGCGCCTTCGGGTCCCAGCGGCTCGCCGACGAGACGGTGCTGCTGGCCGCGCTGCGCCGGTTCCTGGCCGGCCCGCGGGTCACCGCCACCGGATCGGCGCTGCCCGAGCTGCTGCTGGACGCGCCCGCGCTGCCCTGCAAGGCCAACCTGCTCACCCGGATCAACGGCATGGACGAACTGGTCGGCCCGGTCGCCAGCCAGTCCGTGTACGTGGACATCCCCAACCCGGTGGCGGAGCACGTGAGCGAGCGGTGGGGGCGCCCCCGGCCGGAGGCCGGGGGCGAGTGAACCGGAAAGAGGCGTGCCCGGGCGAACGCCCCGGCGAGGGGAGCGAGGTGGCGGCGTGACGTCGTGCGACCCGTCCGGGTGGGGTGCCGTCCCCACCCCGGCCGGTGAGTTCCGGCTCGACCCGGTCCGGCTGCCCGCCGACCTGGCGCTGCTCGCCGGATGGATGAACGACCCCGAGGTCGACGCCTTCTGGGAGCTCGCCGGGCCGCCGGAGGTCACCGAACGGCACGTCCGGGACCAGCTGGACGGCGACGGACGCAGCATTCCGTGCCTCGGCCTGCTCGACGGCGAGCCGATGAGCTACTGGGAGGTCTACCGCGCCGACCTCGACCCGCTCGCCGCGCACTACCCGGCCCGGCCGTACGACACCGGCGTGCACCTGCTGCTCGGCCCGGCGGCCAGCCGCGGCCGCGGGCTGGGCGCCGTCCTCCTGGCCGCCCTAGCAGAATTGATTCTCCGCCGGAATCCGCGCTGCGAGCGGGTGGTGGCCGAGCCGGACGTCCGCAACCGGCGGTCCGTCCGGGCCTTCGAACGGGCCGGATTCCGGGCCGCCGCCGAACTCGACCTGCCCGACAAGCGCGCCGCCCTGATGGTCCGCGACCGGCCCGGCCGGCTCGCCGCGCAGGCCCAACTCCCCGCCTAGGACACCCCTGTGGACACCTCGACACCCCCTCCGTACGACCTGCTCGGCGTCGGCATCGGTCCGTTCAACCTCTCGCTCGCCGCGCTCGCCGAGCCCGTCCCCGGCCTGCGCACGCTCTTCTGCGACCAGCGCCCGGAGTTCCGCTGGCACCACGGGATGCTGGTGGACGGCGCCCGGATGCAGGTGCCGTTCCTCGCCGACCTGGTCTCCCTGGTCGACCCGACCAGCCGCTGGTCCTTCCTCAACTACCTGCGCGAGCAGGACCGGCTGTTCCCGTTCTACTTCGCCGAGCGCTTCCAGCTGCCGCGCCGCGAGTACGACCACTACTGCCGCTGGGCCGCCGAGCGGCTGGCCAACTGCCGCTTCGGCACCGAGGTCACCGCCCTGCACTGGGACGCGCCCTGGTACCGCGTCGAGCTGACCGACACCGCGACCGGCCGGCGCTCCGAGGCCAGGGCCCGCAACCTCGCCCTCGGCGTCGGCACCCGGCCGGTGCTGCCCGAGGCCTTCGCCGCGCTGGCCGGCCACCCGAGGGCCTTCCACTCCGCCGAGTACCTGGACCGCCGCGCCGACCTGGCCGGCGCCCGGGACATCACCGTGGTCGGCAGCGGACAGTCCGGCGCCGAGGTCTTCCTCGACCTGCTCCGGCGGCACGAGGGCGACGGCGTCCGGCTGCGCTGGCTCACCCGGACCAGGGCGCTCGCCCCCATGGAGTACTCCAAGCTCGGCCTGGAACACTTCACCCCCGACTACACCCGCTACTTCCACGGCCTGCCCGCCCCCGTCCGGGACGCGCTGGTCGCCGCCCAGTGGCAGCTGCACAAGGCCGCCAGCGCCGAGACCCTCGCCGAGATCCACGACCACCTCTACGAGCGCACCATCGGCCGCCCGATCGACACCGCCCCGGTCGAGATCACCCCCGGCACCGCCGTCGACGCGGCCCGCCCCGGCCCGTGCGGCGGCCTCGAACTGCACTGCCGGCACACCGACTCCGGCGCCGAGCACCTGCTGCGCACCGACGCCGTGGTGCTCGCCACCGGCTACCGGGCGGCCCGCCCGGCCGCGCTCGAACCGCTCGCCGAGCTGATCGACTGGGACGAGGCCGGGCGCTACCGGGTCGACCTGGACCACCGGGTCGCCACCCGGCCCGAGCTCACCGGCGGGCTGTACGTCCAGAACGCCGAACTGCACACCCACGGCGTCGGCACCCCCGACCTGGGGCTCGGTGCCCACCGGGCCGCCGTGATCCTCAACGCCGTCACCGGGCGCACCGTCCACCGGCTGCCCGGCCGCACCGCCTGGACCGGCTTCGCGCCACCCGTCCCCGCGCCCGCGCCCTTCGACCGGACCCCCGTCGTCCCCCGCCCCCAGGAGTTGACCCGTGCCGCAACCGTCGGCCGCTGAACCGCCGCTCCACCTGCCCCCGCACCTCACCGCCGGGCACTGGCGGCGGGCCGGCCGCGCCCTGCTGGCCAAGATGCTGGGCGAGTTCGCCTACGAGGAACTGCTCCGGCCCGTCCCCGGCGACGCGCCCGGCGAGTACCGGCTGGAGCTGCCCGAGGCCGAGTACCGCTTCACCGCCCGGCGCGGCGCCTACGACAGCTGGCAGGTCGACCCGGAGTCCGTCCGCTGCTCCCGCCCGGACGGCCTGGACCCGCTGCGCTTCCTCCCGTACGCCCGGCAGACCCTCGGCATGCGCGGCGAGACCACCGGCCACCTGATCCGCGAGCTCTCCGCCACCCTGACCGCCGACGCCCGCCAGCTCGCCACCGCGCTGACCGCCGCCGAGCTCGCCGACCTCGACCACACCGCGCTGGAGGGCCGGCAGACCGGC
This sequence comes from Kitasatospora sp. NPDC057542, assembly GCF_042801945.1. Classification (NCBI taxonomy): domain Bacteria; kingdom Bacillati; phylum Actinomycetota; class Actinomycetes; order Kitasatosporales; family Streptomycetaceae; genus Kitasatospora; species Kitasatospora sp. NPDC057542. Next base: position 3,572 of record NZ_JBHVFE010000312.1, on the reverse strand, counting down.
CACCCCTGGATCGTCCCCAACAAGGGCCGGATCGGCTTCTCCGCCACCGACGCCGCCCGCTGGGCACCGGAGGCCCGCAGCCCGCGCCCGCTGCCCTGGATCGCCGTCCACCGCCGGCTCGCCGAGTACCGCGGCGTGCCCGGCCTGGAACGGCCCGAGCAGCTGTACGCCCGCGAGCTGGACGACGTCGACGCCCTGCGCGCCCCGCTGGGCCCGGACGCCGAGGACTACCTGCTGCTGCCGGTCCACCCCTGGCAGTGGGACGAGACGATCCTGCCGCTCTTCGCCCCCTGGATCGCCTCCGGAGAGATCGTCCCGCTGCCCTCGGACGGCGACCCACGGCTGCCCCAGCAGTCCATCCGCTCCTTCTTCAACACCGCCCACCCCGAGCGCTGCACCGTCAAGCTGCCGCTGTCCGTCCTCAACACCCTGGTCTGGCGGGGCCTGCCGGTCGAGCGCACGCTCGCCGCGCCCACCGTCACCGCCTGGCTGCTCGGGCTGCGCGACGCCGACCCGTACCTGCGCGACGAGTGCCGGGTGATCCTGCTCGGCGAGATCGCCTCCGTCACCGTCGACCATCCGCTCTACCGCGAGCTGCCCGAGGCGCCCTACCAGTACAAGGAACTGCTCGGCGCGATCTGGCGCCAGCCGCTCGGCCCCTTCCTGGACGGCGGCGAGCGGGCCCGCACCCTGGCCGCGTTGCTGCAGACCGGCTCCGACGGGCGGGCGCTCGCCGCCGAGCTGATCACCCGCTCCGGCCTCACCCCCGCCGAGTGGACCGGCCGGCTGTTCGCCGCGATGATGCCGCCGCTACTGCACTTCCTCTACCGCTACGGCCTGGTCTTCTCCCCGCACGGCGAGAACGCCATCGTGGTCTTCGACGAGCGGGACACCCCGGTCCGGCTCGCGGTCAAGGACTTCGTGGACGACGTCAACCTCAGCGCGCAGAGCCTGCCCGAGCTGCACGGCCTGCCCGCCGAGGTGGCCGAGGTGCTGCTGCGGGAGAGCCCGCAGGGGCTCTGCCAGTTCATCCACTCCGGGCTGTTCATCGGCGTCTTCCGCTACCTCGCCCCGCTGCTGGAGGCGCAGGCCGGGCTGCCCGAGACCGAGTTCTGGGCCCTGCTGCGCGCCGAGGTGCTCCGCTACCAGGACCGCTTCCCCGAGCTGCGCGAGCGCTTCGAGCTGTTCGACCTGTTCCGCCCCCGGATCGACCGGCTCTGCCTCAACCGCAACCGGCTGCTGCTGGACGGCTACCAGGACCGCCCGCACCGCCCGCACGCCGCCCGGTACGGGACCGTGCCCAACGCGCTGGTGGCCGTGGACGTGCGACTGCCCGTGCAACGGGACCGGATTGTCACCCCCGCCCCGTAGGGTGGGAGGGTCATGACGAACGACTCCGAATCCCACGACTCCGAATCCCAGCGGGCGGCGGACCTCGGCGACGAGGCCGAGGAAGCCGTAGCCGTCCCGCGCTCGCGGATCCCCGAACTGCTGCACGCCGCGGTGGCGGCCGTCGGCGGTGTGGAGCGCCCCGGCCAGGTCCGGATGGCCGAGGCGGTCGCCGACGCCGTCGACCACGGCGAGCACCTGCTCGTCCAGGCCGGCACCGGCACCGGGAAGTCCCTGGCCTACCTGGTGCCCGCGCTCGCCCACGGCGATCGCGTGGTGGTCGCCACCGCCACGCTGGCGCTGCAACGCCAGCTGGTGGAGCGGGACTTGCCGCGCACCGTCGAGGCGCTGCATCCGGTGCTGCGCCGCCGCCCGCTGTTCGCGATGCTCAAGGGCCGCTCCAACTACCTGTGCCTGCACCGGGCCAACGAGGGCACCCCGAGCGACGAGGGCGAGGGCCTGTTCGACCCGGTGGACGCGCTCGGCGGGCCCACCGGGAAGCTCGGGCAGGACGTGCTGCGGCTGCGCGACTGGGCCGAGGAGACCGACACCGGGGACCGCGACGACCTCAGCCCCGGCGTCTCCGACAAGGCCTGGGCCCAGCTGTCGGTCACCTCCAAGGAGTGCCTGGGCGCCACCCGCTGCCCGTACGGGCAGGAGTGCTTCGCGGAGAAGGCGCGGGAGCGGGCCAAGCTCGCGGACGTCGTGGTCACCAACCACGCGATGCTCGCGATCGACGCGATCGAGGGCGCTCCGGTGCTGCCCGAGCACGGGCTGCTGATCGTGGACGAGGCGCACGAGCTGGTCAACCGGGTCACCGGCGCGGCCACCGCCGAGCTGACCGTCGGCGCGGTCAACCGGGCGGTGAAGCGGGCCGCGCGGCTGGCCAACGAGAAGGCGGTGGACGCGCTCCAGGCCGCCGCCGAGAACTACCACGGCCTGATGGAGACGGCCCAGCCCGGCCGGGTCGAGGAACTGCCCGAGTACCTGGCGTACGCCGTCACCGCGATTCGGGACGCCGCCCGCCAGGTGATCACCTCGCTGGGCGAGACCAGGGACAAGGGGCTCAGCGACGAGGACGCCGTCCGCAAGCAGGCGATGGCCTCGGCCGAGGCACTGCACGAGACCGCCGAGCGGCTGCTGGAGGACTCCGAGTACGACGTGGTCTGGATCGAGCGCAGCGACCGCTACGGGCTGGGCACCGCCTCGCTGCGGGTCGCCCCGCTGAGCGTCTCCGGGCTGCTGCGCGAGGGGCTGTACAAGGAGCGCTCGGTCGTCCTCACCTCGGCCACGCTCAAGCTCGGCGGGGACTTCAACGGCGTCGCCGCCTCGGTCGGCCTGCCCTCCGAGACGCGGCTGCCGGACGTCCGCACCGCCGGGGACAACCCGGAGGCCGGCCCGGCCTTCGGCGAGGACGCGGTGCCGTACTGGCGCGGGATCGACGTCGGCTCGCCGTTCAAGTACCCCAAGCAGGGCATCCTGTACGTCGCCAAACACCTGGCCGACCCCGGGCGCGATCCCGAACGGCCGGACATGCTGGACGAGTTGGCCGAGCTGATCGGCGCGGCCGGCGGGCGGACACTGGGCCTGTTCTCCTCGATGCGCGGCGCCCAGACGGCCGCCGAGGCGATGCGCGAGCGGCTGGACCACCGCGTCCTGCTCCAGGGCGAGGACACCCTGGGCGAGTTGATCCGGGAGTTCGCCTCGGACGCGACCACCTGCCTGTTCGGCACGCTCTCGCTCTGGCAGGGCGTGGACGTGCCCGGCTCGGCCTGCCAGCTGGTCGTGATGGACCGGATCCCGTTCCCCCGGCCGGACGACCCGCTGATGAGCGCCCGCCAGAAGGACGTCGAACAGCGCGGCGGGAACGGCTTCATGGCCGTCGCGGCGACGCACGCGGCGCTGCTGATGGCGCAGGGCGCGGGCCGGCTGGTGCGCGCGGCCGACGACCGGGGCGTGGTCGCGGTGCTGGACCCGCGGGTGGAGACCAAGCGGTACGGGGGCTTCTTCCGCTCCTCGATGCCGGAGTTCTGGTACACCACGGACCGCAACCAGGTGCGCCGCTCGCTGGCGGCGATCGACGCCTCGGCGGCGCCGGTGCGGCCGGTGGTGAAGCTCCGTGCCGGTCTGTTTGCGGACGAGGGCCAGGATGACCAGGCCGGACAGGGCGAGCAGGGTGGTCC
>NZ_JBHVFE010000311.1:0-10751 GCF_042801945.1 Kitasatospora sp. NPDC057542 | reverse complement strand
GCGAGATCTACCGCGCCCTGACCAGCACACCGACAACCCGACACATCACTCAAACCGACCTTGCTCCTGCGGCTTGACGTCCATAGGAGCATCCCGGGCGGCCCGGTGCGCACCGAAGGCCCCGGCGCCCCGCCCGCGGTGCGACGGGGCGGGGCGGGGCGCCGGGCCGAAACGTCCCTACCCGCGGCCGCTGCTGCGGGTGCGGCGGGTGAGGGAGTCGAGGACGACGGCGGCGAGCAGGACCGCGCCGGTGATCATGTACTGGATGGCCTGGGCGGCGTGGACCATGTCCAGGCCGGTGGTGATGGACTGGATGACGAGGATGCCCAGCAGCGCCGACCAGGTCTTGCCGCGGCCGCCGAAGAGGCTGGTGCCGCCGATGACGGCCGCGGCGATCGCGCTCATCAGCACGTTGCCGCTGCCCAGTTGCTTGTCGGCGGAGCCCTGCTGGGAGGCGTAGAACAGGCCGCCGAGGCCGGCCAGGAACGCGGAGAGCACGAAGACGGAGATCCGTACCCGGGCGACGTTGACGCCGGCGCGCCGGGCGGCTTCGACGCCGCCGCCGACGGCGAAGACCTGCCGCCCGTAGCGGGTGCGGCGCAGGACGAAGTCGGTGGCGAGGACGGCGCCGAGCAGGACGACCAGGGACAGTGGCAGGCCGCGGTCCTGGTTGAGGGTGTAGGCGGTGGCGAGGGTGAGGACGGCCAGTGCCCCGGCGCGGATCGCGCTGTCGGCGGCCGGCGGTGCGGTGAGGCCGGCGGCGCGCCGGCGGCGGGCGGTGTGCAGGCGGGCGGCCAGGTAGAGGGCGGGGGCGAGGACGGCCAGGCCCCAGGCGTAGGCGATGTCGCCGTCGCCGAGGAAGGTGGTGTCCAGGCTCGCGACGACGCCGTCGTGGCGGTTGTTGACGGTGCCGGCGTCGCCCAGGACCCACTCCTGCAGGCCGCTCCAGGCGAGCATCCCGGCGAGGGTGACCACGAAGGCGGGCACCCCGACGCGGGCGAAGAACAGGCCGTGCAGCAGGCCCATGGCGCAGGCCGCGCCCAGGGCGGCGAGGATCGCCACCCACTCGCTCCACCCCTGGCGCACCGCCAGCACCGCCGCGATGGCAGCGCTCGCGCCGGCCGCCGAGCCGAGCGAGAGGTCGATCTCGCCGAGGATCAGCACGAAGACGACACCGACCGCGATCAGGCCGGGGCCGGCGATGAAGCGGGTGATGTTGGTGAGGTTGTCGGCCTGCAGGAAGTGGTGGGTGACGGACTGGAAGACGACCGCGATGACGACCAGGCCGACGACGACCGGCAGCGAGCCGAGCTCGCCGGAGGCCAGGCGTCGGCGGACGGCCTGCGCCCGCCCTGCCCAGCCCTGCGCGGGCGGGAGCAGCCGCGGGTCGGCGACCGGAGGGGGTGTGGCGGGTGCTTCGGGGGCGCTCATACGGCCTCGGCCTCCTCGGTGTGCTCGGTGCGGCGGGCCCGGCGGGCGTGGGCGTTGTCGGTGGCTCCGGTGATCGCGGCGACGATCTGCTCCTGGGTGGTGCCCGCCACCGGGAAGACGCCGTTGTTGCGGCCCAGGCGCAGCACGGCGACGGTGTCGGCCACCGCCCGTACGTCGGCCATGTTGTGGCTGACCAGCACGACCGCCAGGCCCTGCTCGCGCAGCCGCTCCACCAGGTCCAGGACCTGGGCGGTCTGCTCGACGCCGAGCGCCGCGGTGGGCTCGTCCAGCACCACCAGGGCCGGTTCGCCGACCAGGGCGCGGGCGATGGCCACCACCTGCCGCTGCCCGCCGGACAGCGCGGCCACCGGTGTGCGCACGTCGGGGATGCGGATGGCGAGGGTGTCCAGCAGCCGGCGGGCGTGCTGCTCCATGGCGACTTCGTCGAGCAGGCCGCGGCGGCGTTTCTCGCGGCCGAGGAAGAGGTTGGCGATGACGTCGAGGTTGTCGCACAGCGCGAGGTCCTGGTAGACGGTCGCGATGCCGAGGGCGGCGGCGTCCTGGGGGCGGGCCAGGCGGACCGGCTCGCCGTGCCAGGTGAGGGTGCCCTCGTCCACGGGGTGGACGCCGGCGATGGTCTTGACGAGGGTGGACTTGCCGGCGCCGTTGTCGCCGACGAGGGCGAGCACCTCGCCGGCGTGGACGGTGAGGTCGACGTCGGTGAGGGCCTGGACGGCCCCGAAGCGCTTGGAGACCGAGCGCAGCTGGAGGACGGGTGCGCCTGTCACGGGAACGACCACCTTGGGGGATGGGGTGCTTGAGGCTACTTGAGACCGGCGGCGGCGCACGCGGCGGCGTAGTCGGCGGTGCAGATGTCGGAGACCTTGTAGATGCCGTCGGCCAGGACGGTGGCGGCGATGGTGTCCTTGGTGACGATCTTGGCGTCCAGCAGCTTGGTCGGGATGTTCTTGGCGGTGGCGCTGTCGACGCTCGCGGTGGCGATGGTCTTGACGTCCTTGCCCTGGAGGAGGGCGACGGCCAGTTCGGCGGCGGCCTCGGCCTGCGGGCGGTAGGCCTTGTAGATGGTGTACGCCTGGTCGCCGTTGACGATGCGCTGGATGGCGTCCAGGGAGGCGTCCTGGCCGCCGACGGGGACCTTGATGCCGGCGCCCTTGAGCTGGGTGATGATGGCGGCGGCCATGCCGTCGTTGGCGGAGTAGACGGCCTGGAAGCCGTTCTTGCCGAACTCGGTGACGGCGGCGGAGATCTTCTGCCCGGCGACGGTGGGGTCCCACTGCCCGGACTGCTCGTAGACGACCTTCTTGACCTTGCCGTCGAGGACCTTGTGCGCGCCGGACTTGAAGTCCGCGGCGTTGGGGTCGGCCTCGTCGCCGTCGATCATGACGATGTTCGCCTCGGCGGCCTGCGCGCCGAGCGCGGCCAGCAGGGCCTGGCCCTGGAGTTCGCCGACCTTCTCGTTGTCGAAGGAGGTGTACGCGGCGACCGGGCCGGCGGCCAGGCGGTCGTAGGCGACGACCTTGACGCCCTTGGCGGCGGCCTCCTGGACCCAGTCCTGGGTGGACTTGGCGTTGTACGGGTCGAGGATGATCACCTTGACGCCCTGGGCGAGCAGGGTGTCGAACTGCTGCTTCTGCTTGGCGGCGCTGCCCTCGGCGTTGTTGTACAGCACCTTGCACTGTGCGCACAGGGCCCTGACCTTGGCTTCGATGAACGGCCGGTCGAAGGACTCGTAGCGCACGGAGGAGGCGTTCTCGGGCAGCAGCAGGCCGATGGTGTTCGGGTTGCCGGAGGAGGCGGATGCCTCGTTCTTGGCGCCGCCGGCCTTCCCGCAGGCGGCGGTCATGGACAGGGTCAGCGCGAGGCCCACGGTGGAGACGAGGGCGCGACGCAGGACGGCGTTCATAAGGGTGCCTCTCCCTGGGGTCGCCGCGGCTTCGCGGCGGGGTGGGGGGAGTCAACCCTGGGCGCGTACATGACGTCAATAAGTAAAACCAGACTGCCTGGAATCCATCTCCACTCGTTATCTTCGTGAACACGCTTCAGGGGAAGGGCGCGCGAAAGACGGGAGCGCCCGCCGGTCCCCCGTGCGGCGGGCACTCCCTGCTCAAATCTGACGTTATGTCAGGGACGGTCGAGCGTGATCGAGTTGATCGGCCCCAGGTCGTAGTAGACGCCCTTCGGGGAGGAGAGGTCGTAGACGCAGTCGGCGCCGCCCGAGCCGCGGCACAGGTGGGCGTGCGCGCCACCGGTCTGGTTGTTGAGCACCCAGTGCATGCCGTACTGGCCGCTCAGGTTGTGCGCGCCGTAGCTCCAGTAGACGGCGCTGGGGCGGACCGCCGGGTCCTGGCCCTGCGGGTAGACGCAGACCGCGCCCGACGGGCAACCCGCCCAGTCGCCGTCCGCGGCGCCGGCGCCGCTGGCCCCCATCGTGGTCAGGGCGGCGGCGGCCAGGGCCAGGGCGGCGACGGCGTGGGTGATCCTGCGCATGATGGTTCTCCCTTGGCTGGTACGAGGACGGGCGATCGATCCGCCCGGTGCCCGTCAGCCTAGGAATCCCGTGCCCGCAGCGGTCCCTGACATCTGACAGGGGCGCGCCTGCTTGCCCCGCGAGCCCGAGGCCCCGCTACGGAAGGGGGAGCGCGGCGGCCCCGGCGACCAGCGCCGGCAGCTCCCGCATGTCCGCGAAGGTCCGGGTGCCCGGGCCCGCCAGCCACGCCTGCGGGGTCAGACCGCCGTGGAAGCCGAGCGAACGCATCCCCGCCGCCCGCGCCGCGGCCACCCCGTACTTGCTGTCCTCGACCACCAGGCACGCCGCCGGCTCCACACCCATCGCGGCAGCCGCGTGCAGGAACAGGTCCGGGGCGGGCTTGCCGCGCTCCACGTCCTCGGAGCTGAAGATCCGCCCGGCGAAACGCGCCAGCAGCCCGGTCCGCCCGAGCGTGGAGCGCAGCCGCGAGTGGCTGCTGGAGGACGCCACGCAGTCCGCCACCCCGGCCCGCTCCAGGGCGGCCAACGCCTCCACCACCCCATCCACCGGGGCGAGTTCGGCCGCGAGCACCTCGTCGTACAGGTGCTGGAAGCGCTTTTCCCAGCCCGGCTCCAGCGGCACGCTCGCGTGCGCCTCGATCTCGGCCGTCATGAACGCGTGCGAACGGCCCAGGAACCGCTCGACGATCTCCTCCTGCGACAGCGGCCACCCCACCTCGGCGACCACCCGCGCATCCACCCGCACGGCCAGCCGCTCGCTGTCGAGCAGCACACCGTCGCAGTCGAAGACCACCAGCTCGACGGGAACAGACATGCCGCCACCCTACGGGGAGCCCGCCGCGCGGCGGCCGGGGCGCCCGAGGGGCGGGCCGGGACGGGGGCGTCAGGAGGCCTTCGGCGCCGGCGGGCCGAGCAGCACCGGCAGCGCCCGGTGCCCGTTGGAGATCAGCGAGTCGACCGGCTCCAGCCGCGCGCCCGGGGCGAACGCGAGGTCGGGGAAGCGCTCGAACAGCCGGCTCAGCGCGGTGCGCCCCTCCAGGCGGGCCAGCGGCGCGCCGAGGCAGAAGTGCACGCCGTGGCCGAAGGCGAGGCGGTCCTTGACCGGCCGGGTGACGTCGAAGTCGGCGCCGCTGTCGCCGTAGCGCACCGGGTGGCGTCCGGCGGCCGCGTAGGCGGCGAGGATCGCCTCGCCGCGGCGCACCGTCACCCCGCCGGGCAGCTCGATGTCCTCCACCGCGAAGCGCATCGGCAAGTGTGCCACCGGTGCGTTGCGGCGCAGCGCCTCCTCGACCACGTCGTCCCAGCCGGCCTCGCCCGCGCGCACCAGGGCGAGCTGGCCGGGGTGGGTGAGCAGGTCCGTGATGCCGTTGTCGATCAGGTTCACGGTGGTCTCGTAGCCGGCCGAGACGATCAGCAGCACGGTGTCGCGCAGCTCCTCCTCGCTCAGCGCGCGGGAGTCGCCGTCGCTCTCGCTGTCGCGGGCGGCGATCAGCAGGGAGGTCAGGTCCTCGCCCGGCTCGCGGCGCTTGGCGGAGATCAGCTCCTCCAGCAGGGCCTGGAACGCGGTCGCGGTGGCCGCCGACTCCTCCGGGGAGAGGGTGGTGGAGAAGACCTTGTCGACCATGCCCCGGAAGGTGACCGTCACGTCGTCCGGCAGGCCCAGCAGCCGGGAGATGACCTGGATCCGACCGCACCGCCGACCCACCTGGCGGGTCACCGAGACCGCCGGCCTGGAGACCTCCTGGATCGCCCTCGGCCCCACCGCCCTGACCGCCCGCGGCCGCGTCGCCGCCGCCGAGCCCACGCCGTACTGGCTCGACTACGAACTCGACACCGGCGACGGCTTCACCACCCGCCGCATGCACATCACCGCCCGCACCCCCGACACCGCCCGCACCCTCGACCTGCGCCGCGACGAGACCACCGGCCATTGGACCGTCGACGGCACCCCGCGCCCCGACCTCGACGGCGCCCTCGACTGCGACCTCGGCCTGTCCCCGCTCACCAACACCCCGCCCGTACTGCGCCACGCCCTCCACCGGCAGCCGGGCGAGCACCACTTCCTGATGGCCTGGATCCGCGTGCCCGAGCTGGTGGTCGTGCCCTCCCGCCAGACCTACACCCACCTGCGCCGCCACGAGGACGGGCACGCCACCGTCCGCTACGCCTCCGGCGACTACCGGGCGGACCTGCTGCTGGACGCGGACGGCCTGGTCGCCGACTACCCGGGCCTGGCCCGGCGCATCACCTGACGAGGCGCCCGGTATCCACGCCCGATACGCTCGGGCAGTTCCCCGACCCGCACGAGGAGGCCCCGATGCCCTGGTTCGCCCTGGAGCGCTTCGACGCGTCCTTCTTCGACACCGCGCCGCACCGCCACCGCTTCCGGATGGACCTGCCGGTGGCCCCGCACAGCGTGTGGGAAGGGCTCGCCGGCGCGGCGCCGCTGTCCTGGTGCCGGGGCCTGGCCGGCGGGCGCTACACCTCGCCGGCCCCGCACGGCGTCGGCACGACCCGGGAGATCACGGCACTTCGGATGCTGCACCTGCGCGAGGAGTTCGTGCACTGGGAGGAGGGCAGGCGGCACGCGTTCTGCGTCACCCGGGCCAGCCTGCCGCTGTACCGGCGCTTCGGCGAGGACTACCTGGTCGAGCCCCTCCCCGCCGGCGGCACCCGCTTCACCTGGACCTTCGCCTACGAGCCGACCCCACCGCTGCGCCGCCCCGCGGCACTGACCGACCTGCCCGGGACGGCGTTCCTGCGCACACTGATCGCCGACACCAAGCGGCACTTCGGCGCGGCGTGAGCCCTCGGGCCCGGGGGCTCACGCCCCCTGGCCCCGGCTCAGGGCCGTAGGCGTGCGGGAAGACGCCCACCGCCTCGACGGCCGCCTCGTGCGGATCCGCGTCCGGCCGCCGACCGGCTCCCGGGCTTCGACGCCTGGCGTGCGGAGGCCCCCGGCGGCGAGGGCCTCCGCGCCCACTGGGTCCTCCTCGCCGAGCACGGGCAGCGGATCGTCGCCGTGACGGCCGCCCGCTACTCCCGTGACCAGCGGCTCTCCACCACCCCGCACCCGTACGCCGACACCCCGCCCGACCGGTACCCGTGCTCCACCAGCCACGGCCCGGACACCCGGCTGCCTGCCCCCGCGAACCCGGGATTGACGAACAGCCGCAGCTCCTCGGCCAGTCCCTCGCGCAGCAGCGAGGCCACCAGCCCCGCACCGCCGAAGCACAGCAGCCGCCCGCCCGCCGCCTGCTTCGCCCGCGCCACCGTGTCCGCGAGCTCCCCGGTGAGCACCTCGGTGCGCGGCCACTCCTGAAGCGGCCGGCCCGCCCGGGACACCGTGAACTTCGGCAGCGCCCCGATCGCCCGGGCGAACTCCCAGTCCCCGTCGCCGGGGTGCAGGGCGGCCATCCGCTCCCAGTGCCCCAGGTACCCCTCGTCGGTCATCGGCCGGCTCAGCAGGATGCCCGAGGCCCCCGCCAGCAGTGCGTTGAACGAGGCCCGCAGATCCGCGCTCCACGGCCACTCGGGCCCCCAGTTCCACAACTTCCAGTCGGCCCCGGGAACTTCGCTGTCCACGAAGCCGTCCGCCGACACCTGCATCGCCACGACCAGCCTGCCCGTGCCACCCATGCCGCACCTCCCTTGTCCGTGCAGGCTAGAACACGGCTCCGACAAACGGGCGGAGCCCGGACAGGGACGCGGGGGAATGCCCGCGGGGCCGGAGTGCGGGGGTGTCGTCACCCGATCGAGTGGCCGGCGTCGGCGTTCCACATGGCGGTGGTGGGCGCGTGGGTAGCGTCGGTCCATGATCGTGGAATCGTCAACCGGCCTGACGTATCGACGATTTGACTTATTGTCGTATCAGTAAAGAGGCATCGTCGCATGGCAGAGAAGCGCCTGAAGTCCTGGGGCAACAACCGCTCCGGCCAGCTCGGGGACGGCACCTGGGCCGACCTCCGCACCACGGCCACCGCCGTGCTCGGGCTCACCAGCGCCGAGGTGGCGAAGATCGCCGCCGGCGGGTTCGGCTCCTCCACCGGCCACGGGCTGGCCCTGCTGACGGACCGTACGGTGCAGTCCTGGGGCGTCAACGGCTCGGGCCAGCTCGGCGACGGCACGGTGTTCAGCCACAACGTGCCCGGCCAGGTGGTCAACCTCTCCGACGCCACCGACATCGCCGCCGGCGGCGCACACAGCCTCGCCCTGCTCGCCGACGGCACCGTGGCGGCCTGGGGGCAGAACCACCACGGCCAGCTCGGCAACGGGGCCGGCGCCGACAGCAGCATCCCGGTCCGGGTCGAGGGCCTGGCCAAGGTCGTCGCCATCGCCGCCGGCCTCCACCACAGCCTGGCGCTGCGCGAGGACGGCACCGTGTGGGCCTGGGGTTACAACTGCAACGGCCAGCTCGGGGACGGGACTTCGGCGAGCAGGGGCACCCCGGCGCCGGTGGCCGGCCTGACCGGGGCGAGCGCGATCGCCGCCGGCGCCGGCCACAGCCTCGCCCTGGTCGGCAAGCCGGGCAACGGCGCCACGGTGAAGGCCTGGGGCTACAACGCCACCGGCCAGCTCGGCGACAACACCACCATCAACCGCTTCACCCCGGTCGCCACACGGGGCGCCTGGTCGGGCGGCGTCTGGCAGATCGCGGCCGGCTGCAACCACAGCCTGGCCGTGGTCGACGGCGACAGCCGCCTCAAGGCCTGGGGCCAGAACACCGCCGGCCAGCTCGGCGACGGCACCACGGTCTTCCGCACCACCCCCGTCACCGTCCCCGGCCTGACGGGCGTGCGGCTGGTGGCCGCAGGCCGGGAGCACACCGTGGTGCTGTCGGGAACCAGCACCGTGCACTCCTGGGGCAGCAACGGCTCCGGCCAACTCGGCGACGGCACCACCAGCGACAGCACGACCCCGGTACCCACCCTCACCGCACTCACCGGCATCGACAAACTCGCCGCCCCCGTCGGCGGCGACTTCAGTCTGGCCAACTGAGGCGCCTTGACGGTGCCCAGCCGCACCTCCTGTCACAATGCCGTGAGCGTTCCGTAGCCACCACAACGCAGACAGTGAGGTAGTCATGTCGAAGGTCAAGCTGAGCACCAACCACGGCGACATCGTTCTCCGACTCGACGCGGAGAAGGCCCCGGCCACGGTGGAGAACTTCCTCCAGTACGTCCGGGACGGGTTCTACGACGGGACGATCTTCCACCGGGTCATCAACAACTTCATGATCCAGGGCGGCGGACTCGAACCCGGCATGAAGCAGAAGAAGACCCGCGACCCCATCCAGAACGAGGCCGACAACGGCCTGAAGAACACCACGTACTCCGTGGCCATGGCCCGCACGATGGACCCGCACTCGGCCACCGCCCAGTTCTTCGTCAACGTCGCCGACAACGACTTCCTGAACCACACCGCCAAGAACACCCAGGCCTGGGGCTACACCGTCTTCGGCGAAGTGGTCGAAGGCCAGGACGTCGTCGACGCCATCAAGGCCGTGCCCACCGGCACCAAGGCCGGCCACCAGGACGTCCCCAAGGAGGACGTCATCATCGAGAAGGCCGAGATCGTCGAGTAGGCCGGGCAGCGGAGGAACAGGAAGTCGGCCCGGCCGACTTCCTGCTCACACGGCTACGCCCTCCCGGCCGCAGGACGGGGCGGTCCGGCGAAGCACGGGGGCGGGACGTCAGCAGGCGGCCACCGCACCCACCCAGCCCCAGGGCCGTCGTCACCGCAACGGGACCGCGGCCTACCCCGGCCGGTGGGGCAGACCGTCAACGAGCAGCCGGATCCGCTCCCTTGACCGCGGCCGGTTGCCGGCTCCGCTCCGACCGAGCCGGCGCCGCCACGCATGCCCGCAACTCGCGCAGATCACTCAACGTGTTGACCGCGCACCAGAAGCCACCGACGCGGTATCCCGCCAGCTGCCGAAGCCGCACCAGGTACGGAAGCGTCGTGTCCGCGTGGTCCCCCTGATCCGGCAACAGCGGCACGACACCGGGCGCGAAGACGTACACGCCGCCGTTGACCGTGCAGGCGGCCGGGGGCGGCGCGGCAAGCTCGGCGACCCTCCCCACCGCATCGCAGACGACCGTGCCCCGGGGCAGCCGGGGCGGGACCAGGGCGACCGTGGCCAGTGCCCCGCACCGCAGGTGATGAGCGCCCAGCGCGGTGAGCGGAAAATCGGCCCAGATGTCGCCGTAGACGGCGAACCACGGCTCCTGGGGCGCCGGAAGCGCACGAGCGGCGAGTTTCAGCCCTCCGCCCCGCCCCCGCGCGGCGTCCTCCACGACCACGGTGGTGCAAACCGGCAGGCTCGCCGTACGCACGTAGTCGGTGATCACCTGCGAGCGGTAGCCCGCCGAGACGACCACCGTCTCCACACCCGCACCGGCGAACCACTCGATCTGATGGCGCAACAGCGGTGCGCCGTTCACCTCGACCATCGCCTTGGGACACAGGTCCGTGTACGGGGCGAGCCGCCTGCCGCGTCCACCCGCGAGGACGACGGCCTGACGGATCCGGGGAAGAACCTCCGGCAACCACATCCCCGACCTCCCGGGAACGACGGCACAGCGTCGGAACACCCGCCGCGAGGCCCGGGCGGAGCGTACGGATGCGACGCGGGCAGCCCCGACGCGCCGTAGACAGATACCCGACCCACTCACCGTGAAATCCCTCCCCGCCACCCTGGCCGAGGCACAGCAGCCGCACGGACCGGAGCCACGCGCCCCACCGCCCCCGGCCCTCGGTGGGCCGGGGGCAGCGGGGCGCGGACCCTGCGGCCGGGACGACGAGTACACGAT